>NZ_BTTP01000007.1:0-105640 GCF_036246225.1 Lacticaseibacillus salsurivasis | reverse complement strand
TCGGCGAGACGAATACTGCGCTCGACCCAGATGTAAGACTTGCTCCTGGCAGACTTGCCAGGTTCTCTTAACACTTGGAATGGTGTTTCATCACCCTGAAGAAATCGCTGCGATAAGAGATGTTCATACATAAGATCATAAACTGGTCTGACGATTTCTGCGGCGTTAATGACCCAGTTGGCCATCGTTGTTTCGCTGACGATCAGGCCAGCACGCGCCCACTCCAATTTCTGGCGGTAGAGTGGGGCCCCCAGAGTATATTTCTGATGAAGCACCTCGGTGACTAATGATGGGGTTGCCTCGCTGTGAGGAAACAACGCCTACGGCGCCTGGCCTTGATACAGGTGAGAGACGCCATCGGATTGTTCACAGTCAGCGCACTTGTATGTCGCTTCATAAATGTTCTCAACATAGAGTCTACCTGGAATGTGTTGCACGACCTGGCGAACAAAGTGTTTGCCGACCTTTATTAGCTGATGTCCATGTTCGCAAACGCTGCTTTCGCGCTCAATAACCGTTTCTTCAACCGGTAGATTGACATCAATGGTTTCAACGCGGCGCCGTTTAGCTTTACGCTGGGTTGACGTTACGACTGCCTCTTCGCTTTGTTCCCCAGTCTGCTCTGGGTCCGTAAAAACACTACTGTCCTCCAACAGAGAAAGCTGATTCGGATCAACCAGCTTCTCTGAATGAGACCCGTAGAGTTTCCGAATTAAATATGCGACCTGTTCCGTCAGGGCCTGAATTTGGTCAGTCAGACTCCCAACCTGTTTGGTCAGTTCGCTATTTTACTCGAGCGCCTGCTCGAGTAATTCTTCAGTCGTTTTCGCCATCGGCGTGGACCTCAATTCATCAAGATGGGCTGAGTGTACCACTGATACGACAGGCTTCCTAGCTTTATTTAGTGGACACTTTACCAGAATTCGGCGTCTGTCTTTGTGGACAGTAAGGCCGAAATGTGGACTCCAGTCCCCAGCCCGATAACAGCCGTTCTAGTTGTTTTGCGTGTAGCTTTTTCACCTCACTTTGGGTCGTTGGCCACTGAAGTCGGCCGTCTTCGATCCGCTTATAGAGCAGTATGAATCCATCACCAGCCCAGTAGAGGGCTTTGAACCGATCCTTGCGTGTGCCACAGAATAGAAATAGCGCTCGACTGTATGGGTCAAGTTGATATTCTTCCTTGATCACGCCAGCCAAACCATCGATGCCGCGACGCAAGTCGGTCTTGCCACAGATCAGATAAATGCCGCTTAGTCTACGCACATCAATGAGCATCGTTGAACACGGCTTTCAGTAGGGCGTCAAGAATGTAACCTTGAATCCGGCCATAGACCACCACGGTCTTATTGTCACCAATCCTGACCTGGAACGCCTTAGTCGGCACGCTCTGAGTCTGCCGGCGTTGATTCTCTTCCAATTTGATGCGAACAATCTCTGGCTTCTCATCCAATAAAAATCACCTCACCATATTTGATGAGGCAATCATATCGCCCAGAAGCTGGCATTCATATCCGGTCTGTTATTAGGTGCTTACTCTCCATCAGGTAATTCGTCAAAGAAATATTTGGAAATCGTTTTCATAAGCGACCGAAAAAATTGTCTGGAATTATGTAGCCCAAAAAATCAAACGAGGAGGATAACCCAATGAGTAGTGAGCAAGAAGTGACACGAATGTTTATTCGCTATGTACAACAAGCCCTCAAAAATGAACGAATCAATCGGTATAAGGCCTCTCTTCGGCGAATCAAGGAAACACCACTGGAGGCCTGGCTACTGGAAGAAATCGAAGATCCCTATCATCTCGATGAATTCAGGTTGACCAATGAGGAAATCGAGCATCTTGAAGATTTCATCGAAAGTGAGAAGTTATCAAGAGCAGTTTCCACACTTTCTTCGACGGATAAAACGGTCTTGTATCAATATTATTATGGCGAACTCAACGACGTCGAAATTGGCAACCGTAGTGGCAAAACAAGTCAAGGAGTAAATTATCGGCGTCAGCGTGCACTAGAACGAATTCGGGTAGCATACACAAACCTGTAATGGATGCGGAGGTATTCGATGCATTACTCAGAGATCGATAACCTAGTACCGGTTATTTTAGCAGTTCAGGAGGATGACAACGACGCTATTACGCTCTTGCTTGAATTATTTGGTCGTGATATTGACTACGAGGCCAGATACGGGCAACGGCATATTGATCCGGATTTGAGGCAAGAGCTTCAAATCAAACTGATCTACATTGCAAAGTGTTTCGATGTTGAGAAACACCTTGCAATATCTTCAAAAAAAACCTGTCAGAAAAAAACATAATTTTTTTCGCCATCTCTTTCATTTCGACCCACTTTCGTTGTCTGTATATACGAAGCGGGTTTTTATTTTCCCGCCAACGTTCTTTGACAACTGAATGGCATCATTCAGCAACGAAGGCTCCAAAACGCCACGACCTCTAACGAGCGAGCGACTAAACCAGTGGGCCAGATACTTGCACGTCACCCTGACGAAACAAGGGAGAGAGGTTCTGTTTAAGAGCCTCGATAGCCGGTCGGAACCGGGCTGAATGATGACGAATCACTTTATTATTTTTCACACTAGGTGTTGTTGCACGTACCTTTTGGATGGTAGACTGGAGCATCGGTACGATCCGTGCTCCCCAGAAAGGAGAAGAATATGGTTCACGTGATCACGATGACGAAACACGAACTGATTGCTCTTGGGTATGGTGCCTCACGCGCACAGGACATTATCAGACGCGCAAAGCTGCTGATGGTACGCAAAGGTGTGCCCTACTACAAAAGCCCGAAGCTCGGACGCGTACCGGTAACTGCCGTTGAAGAAATACTGGGTCTCCAAATTAGCACGCGCACGTTGGCGGAACTCGCCAAAACCAAGCACTCCGAAGCACCAAAGGAGAAATAAAACATGGCTACAACTAAAGACCCAATCAAAACACGCAGCAATGGTACTTTCTACTTCCGCGCCTACCTCGGTGTTGACCCTAAAACAGGCGAGAAGATCCAGAAGCAGGTCGGCGGCTTTACGACCCGTCGTGATGCACGCAAGGCCTACAAAGAAATGGTCGGTAGCGGTGTAGAGAAAGTTGTCGCGGAACGTGACCAACAACACATTCAATTCAAACAATTCTGGGAAGAATTCTTTCTTCCATGGTACAAGAACCAAGTCAAGCCGCAAACCTACGACAGTCGGCGTTCCAGTTTGAAGCACTTCAAGATGTTTGAGCACATGTACATGGACAAAATTAAGCCGGTGGACATACAGAAATGGCAGAACCAAATGACCTATCAAGTAAGTAAAAGCTACACCCGCTTAGTCCAATGCATGCTATCACGCGTCTTTCAACGAGCCATTGTACTCGGCTTCATGAATGAGAACCCCACCAAGACCGTCGGCAATGTTAAGAAAGTGAAGAACCAAGTGGACTTCTGGACGAAGGAAGAATTCGAGGCGGTCATCAAGACCTTCTATATCGAAGACTTCTACCAGCACTTCTGCTTCTTCACCTTGTGGTTTCTGTTTATGACTGGTATGCGCATCGGTGAAGCAACCGCCCTGCAGTGGGACGACATCGACTTTGAGGAAGGCACAGTTCGGATCAACAAGACGCTGTGGTTACGCAGCTACACGAACTACTCCTTCTCCACACCGAAGACCAAAGCCAGCAATCGCACGATTCCACTGGACGCAAAAACACTTGAGCTTCTCTCCGATTGGAAGAAAACACAAGCGCTTGAGTGTAAAACTGATTTTGTTCTATCATTCAACGGCGTTCCTACTCGCCGCGATCTGGTCATGCGAATCATTAAACGGCATGCAGCTCTGGCAGGAGTTCATCGCATCCGCGTTCATGCTTTACGGCATTCACATGCTTCGTTATTGATCAGTCTGGGTGAGAACCCACTGGTGATTAAAGAACGCCTCGGCCACGAAGATATTCAGACGACGCTCGGAACTTACGGGCACTTATATCCGAATATGAACTTTGAGGCCGCCAAACGGCTGAATGGTCTAGTCGAAATTTCGACCGCTAAATCAGACGTGGCGCAGGTTCAAAACAACGGTGTTACCGCTGGACTTGCACCAGAAGTTGCACGATAGTTGCACGAACGGGTTAGACAGTCATCAAAACGTTGATATACCGGCATTTATAAGCCGATTCTGTCTATTCCCATTCAATCGTTGCCGGCGGCTTGGAGGTAATATCATACACGACGCGGTTAACATGCCCCACTTCGTTGACAATCCGGGCCGAGATCTTCTGCAGTACATCCCAATCGATGCGGGCAAAGTCGGCGGTCATGCCATCGATCGAAGTGATGGCACGAATGGCGATGGTGTAGTCATACGTGCGGCCATCCCCCATGACGCCAACGCTGCGGAAGCCTGGCAGGACGGTGAAGTATTGCCAGATACTCTCTTGCAGGCCGGCCTTAGCGATTTCATCGCGCAGGACCCAGTCCGAATCGCGGACAATTTCCAGCTTATCCTTGGTCACTTCACCGAGGACGCGAATGCCGAGGCCAGGGCCTGGGAACGGCTGGCGCCACACAAGGTCATGCGGCAGGCCGAGGCGTTCGCCGAGTTCGCGGGCTTCATCTTTAAACAACTTGTTCAGCGGTTCGATGAGCTTGAACTTCAGGTCTTCTGGCAGGCCGCCGACATTATGGTGCGACTTGATGGTTTGAGCGGTATCGGTACCGGACTCCACGACGTCAGTGTACAGCGTGCCTTGGGCCAGATAATCGATGCCGTGCAGCTTGCGGGCTTCATCGTTGAAGACCTTGATGAAGTCGCGGCCGATGATCTTACGTTTTTGCTCAGGGTCGGTGACGCCGGCCAGGTCGCCAAGGAAGCGGTCAGCGGCGTCCACCTTGATGATTTTGACGCCGAGGCCCTTGCCGAGGCTGTCCATCACTTGGGCCGCTTCGTTCTTGCGTAGCAGACCGTGATCAACGAAGATGCAGGTCAGCTGATCGCCAATCGCCTTGTTGAGCAGCGCCGCGACGACAGAGCTGTCCACGCCGCCAGAGAGGCCAAGCAGGACTTGTTGGTCGCCGACTTCAGCGCGGATTTCAGCGATTTGATCATCGATGAAGTCGCCCATGTTCCAGTTGGCTTCCGCGTGGCAAATATCGAAGGCAAAATGGTGCAGGATTTCATGGCCATACTGCGTGTTTTGGACTTCGGCGTGGAACTGGATACCGTAGAACTTACGGTCATCGTCGTCCATCGCGGCAATCGGGCAGTTCGTGCTGGTGGCGGTGGTACGGAACCCTGACGGCACCGCTTGCACCAAGTCGCCATGGCTCATCCACACGGTTTGCTTTTCAGGCAAGCCGGCGAAGACCTTAGCAGTAGGGTCGGTGACGGTGATGTCGACCTTACCGTATTCACGGTTGTCAGCGGCTTCCACGTCGCCGCCGAGGCGCTGCGCCATCAGCTGCATGCCGTAGCAAACCCCCAGAATCGGGATGCCCAGCTTGAAAATCTCGTCGTCGACGCCAAGTGCGCCTTCGTCGTACACCGAGTTCGGGCCGCCAGAGAAGATAATCCCTTTTGGCGCGAGCTGGCGGACTTCTTCTGCTGTGATCGTATGCGGCTTGAGTTCGGAATAGATGCCGAATTCACGAATGCGCCGCGTGATCAATTGATTGTACTGACTGCCATAATCAAGGACGATAATTTTGTCGTAGTCCTGGGCCTTGGTTGCCAAGTTTTGCCACACTCCCTTTATTGAATTGTTACTATTCTATGCAAAAAACGCCGGCGGGTCAATCTGGGATGAGAATCTGCTCAGATTACCGCCTAGAATTTCCGCAGCCGCACTTCATCGATCAGATGATGGGCGGTTTTGTGCAAAATGACATCCGCCCGATTTTTGGTCGGCAGAATGTACTCGGTCAGGTTTTTCAAGTTGACATCGCGCCAGACCTGTTTGGCCATTTTGAACGCGTTTTGGCGGTCCCCGATGGCGTACTGATAGTAGTAGTTGGTCGGGTCAGTGAAAGCCGTGTCCAGCAACATGCCGAAGCGCTCGAGGTACCACTGCTCGATGTTCTTAGGATCCGCGTCGACGTAAATCGAAAAGTCGAAATAGTCGCTCACGTAAATCGGCGCCTTGCTTGGCAGCTGCAAGACGTTGATGCCTTCGACAATCAAGATGTCTGGATGGTCGATAATCTCCTCTTCCCCCGGCACGATGTCGTAGATCTGATGGCTGTACTTCGGTGCCCGCACCACGCCGTTGTTGTTTTTGACGTTGTTGAGGAAATGAATCAGCAAGTCCATGTCGTAGCTTTCCGGGAAGCCCTTGCGGTTCAATATCCCACGCCGCTCGAGCTCCTGGTTCGGGTACAGGAAGCCATCGGTGGTGATCAGCTGAATGCGCCGGTCCGGGTACGCCCGCGAAAGCAGCAGCTGCAGCAGGCGGGCGGTGGTGCTTTTGCCTACCGCCACCGAGCCGCAGATGCCAATGATGAACGGCCGGGCGTGATATGGAATGCTCAGGAACTGACTGAGGGTCCGGGCGTCGTCTTGGTAGTCGTTGTAGCGGATATGAATCAGGTGGCGCAGTGGTGAGTAGACGGTTTTGACATCGTCCATGCTGATGATATCGTTCAGCGATTGCAACTGACTCAGTTCGTCGTCAGAAACAGAAGCAAAATTGTGGGCGTGAAAATTCGCCCACTCGTCGCGGCTGAACTTGTAGTAATTCATTTCGGATTCCATGGTTGCTCCTTGAGGCTGAGATTTACTCTAGTTTAGCGCTTTCGCCGCCGGTTTTGGGGATTTCGGAGAAAACAGTTGCCGGGTTTCGGGAAAAATCTGAGGCGCCGCAATCATACAGTACACCCAACTTGATGAAACGGATGCGGCGGCGGTTTTTCTTGCGACGCCGGCCTCAAGTCAGTTGCTTTTGCCACAGCTGGCGGGCGCTGTTTATGATTAGCCGAGATGAGACCGACCATCAACCGTTAAAATTTTTATTTAAGTTGGATGTTGCCGCTTTCATTTGGCCGCTTCGTTCTGATACACTTAGGTTTCTATACCAACCCGGAAGGAAGTCATTCCTGATGAAAATCACTGCTTTCGGGGTGCGGCCAGATGAGCGCCAGCACTTCGAGCGATGGACTACACACACTGGCGATGAAATTCGCCAAACTGCCGAGCTGTTAACCCCGGAAACCTTGGCCTTGGCCAAAGGCAGCCAAGGTATCACTAGTTTTCAAACCGTTCCCTACGCCGCCGGCATTTTCAAAGCCATGCGGCAGCGCCACATTCCTTGGCTCGCGCTGCGCAACACCGGCGTGGACAATGTCGATTTTGCTGCCGCCGAACGCGAAGGCATTCGCATCACCAATGTCCCGGCTTACTCGCCGAACGCCATTGCCGAGTTTGCTTTGGCAGATATGCTTTACCTCTTGCGCCAAACCGGCCTAGTGCAACGCGACCTACAGGCCAATAACTACCAAGCAGCGACCCAACATATCGGCCGCGAGCTGCGCACGTCCACTGTCGGCGTCATTGGTACCGGCCGCATCGGCCGTAGCCTGATTGCCAGTCTGAATGGCATTGGCGCCAAGGTGCTGGCCTTTGATCCGCATCCCAAAACCGATGCCAGTTTGCAGTATGAATCGGTGTCGTTTCAGACCTTGCTGAAGCATAGTGACATTGTGACGCTGCACGTCCCTGGCACGCCGGCGAATACCCATTTAATCGACGAAGCGGCATTGGCGTTGATGAAGCCAGGCAGTCTGCTGATCAACACCGGTCGACCGAATTTGATTGATACCACCGCCGTCATTAGCGCCTTGCAAAGTGGTCAGCTGGGCGGCGTCGGCATTGACACCTTTGAGCACGAGGCCGATGACTTGCTGGCCCTAGACCAAGGCGGCCAGTTCAATGATCCGCAGTGGCAAACGCTGCTGGCGATGCCGAATGTCATTTTGTCGCCGCACATTGCCTACTACACCGACACCGCGGTGCGCAACATGGTCGAATGCGCCTTGCAGGCTCTCCATGACCTCCAGGACCACCAGGCCAGCAACTGCGAGGTTTACCCAGAAGGCATGGCCAAAGCGGAATAAACTTAAGACCCGTCACCTATTTTGCGGTGGCGGGTCTTCTTGTCTGCTCTTGCTAGTCAACGGTCACAATCCACCCAGCCGGCGCTGGGACATCGCCGAATTGGATGCCGGTCAGTTCATCATACAGCCGCTGGGTCACCGGCCCGATGCCGCCATCCCCGAATTGATGGACTTGGTCATGGTAGGTGATGCTGGCGATTGGCGTAATCACCGCCGCCGTGCCGCAAGCCCCGGCTTCGGCGAAGTCAGCGAGGCTCGTGATGGGAATCTGCGTTTCTTCTGCCTTCAAGCCAAAGCGGTCGCGGGCCAAGGCGAGCAGGGAGCGCCGGGTGATGCTCGGCAAAATCGAGGGTGACTGCGGCGTCAAGAACCGCTTGCCATCCTTGGTGATGGCAAAAAAGTTCGCGCTGCCGACCTCTTCGATGTACTTGTGCTCGATTGGGTCGAGGTAAATCGCATCCCCGTAACCATGCTCATGGGCATACTTACCAGCTTGCAGGCTGGCCGCATAGTTACCGCCGACCTTGCTTTGGCCGGTGCCATAATGCGCCGCGCGGTCGAAATGATCCGCCACGATGAACTTGGTCGGCACCATCCCGCCTTTGTAATAAGCGCCGACTGGCATCGCAAAAATCGTAAACAGGTATTCCTTAGCTGGTGCCACCCCGATATTTGGTCCCACGCCTAACAGCAGCGGCCGCAGATACAGCGTCGCCCCGGTGCCATAAGGCGGGACATAGTCAGCGTTGGCAGCCACGACCTGCTTAGCGGCGGCGAGAAACTGATCCGTTGGGACTGGCGGCATCAGGAGCTTGCTGGCGGAATCTTGCAGCCGCTGGGCGTTAAGCGCCGGACGGAACAGTTGAATGGTGCCTTTTTTCGTGCGATAGGCCTTCAAGCCTTCAAAGGCAGATTGGCCATAATGCAGCGCTGGGCTACCGACGTTCAGCTGCAAGGTATTGCCTTGCACCAACCCGCCTTCATCCCACGCGCCGTCCTTGTAGTGCGCCTCATAGCGATACGGCAACTCCATGTAATTAAAGCCTAATGCGTTCCAATCGATATCTACTGCCACGCTGCTTCCTCCTCTGAAAGACTCGTCTGCCCGCATCGTACAAAGGAATGCGCCCACTTGCAAGCGATTTGGCCAAAGCGCAATCCGTTTTTAATGATTTGTGCGGGTTAATTCTGGAAACCCATCTGCTTGAAATACAAGTCAATTTCAGCCTGTGCGGCCGCTTTCAGGCTAGGGTTCAGGAAAAACAGTGCCTCGCACACCCGCTTAAACGTGCTCACTCGGTAATAATACTGAACATCCGCCGGAGCCTGCTCATAACTGGTCCAAACCTGTTGGCTGCACGCCTGCAGCTGCCCAATAACCAACGCCTCGCCACCAGCCCGCTTGACGATACTACCCCACACCACTGCTAGGCGTTCCTCTTCATCATCGGCAAAAGGTGCGCTGGTGGCAAGCAGGACTGAGCTGACCGCCTGCGCCGCAGTCCCCAGTTCCACTGCTGGAAACGTGGGATGCTGCACCGCAGCGTCCAGGAAATCACTGCCATGCGCAATCGCATGCGCCCAGCCGTGGCCTGGCACATAACCGCGGCGATCGATTTCGCTGGGCAGATACTTCAGCGCCTGCGCAAACCAGACCTGGCGCTGCTCATCGGTCAGAAACGTTGATTCAGCATCTGCACTTAGTATTAAGGCGCCGAGCAGCGCTGTGAAACTGCGGGTGAAGATCAAATCAGACTCGAGGCCCTGACCAGCGAAAAGTGCCTCACCAGCAGTGGTTTGGCGGGCAATCGCCTGCTTTTGAGCGCCGGTGAAGCCGCCGGCCATAAAACCGCGAGCCAACAGCGTATAGGTCAGGCCATCGCGGATGGCACCGTCCGGATCACCGATGTGGACCAATAGCCATTGGATTTGAGCATCGGTGAAAGACAACGGATCAGGTCGCGCCAGTAGCTGTTCAAGTTCATTTTGCATTCGGAGTGTCCTCGCTTCCTCAATGTTGCTTGGATTATACCAGATCCTTCGGCGGGCGCAAAAAGACATCCGCCGCAACGGATGTCTTCATAAACGTTTCAGTTAGTCGACCCGGTTAATCAGGGCATCGTTGATGCGGTCCTTGAGCAGCTGCGTGCGTTTTGGATTGAGCTCGCGCAGTTGCTGACAAATCAGGTCGATAATGGTGAGCTGGCCAAGCACCGGCAGAAAGTCGGAACTGTCGCGGCCACTACCAGCAGGCGGGGCCAACGTGAAGTCGCTCGCCTGGGTCAGCTTGGTGTTCAGGTAGTTGGTAATGGCGATGATGTTAACGCCGAAGCGCTTGGCAATGGCGACGTTTTGGAGCAAATCGCGGGTATTACCAGTATTAGAAATCGCGACCACCACATCATCGGCTTGCAGCAAGGCAATATCGATGGCTTGCAGGTGAATGTCTGGGTCGAAAATCACCGCGACCCCCATCCGCGTCAGGCGAGTTTTGAAATAGTTCCCCACCATGGCGGAAATACCGGCACCGAAGATGCACACCGCATGCGCCTGATCGATGGCTTTAGCCACTGCCGCCAAATGTTCCGGCAAAACCGCTTTTTGCAGCCGCTTCAGGTACTCCACATACTGGCTGGTGGGCAGCTCGTCTTTGTCATCCGGGGTTTCCTGATTGACCGAAATCACCGCTAAATCACGAGCCAGCTGCAGTTTGAAGTCTTGGAACCCTTTGAAATGCAACTTGCGACAGAACCTGATGACGGTGGTTTCCGCGACTTGGGCTTTCGCCGCTAAGTCACCAATCGATAGATGTTGCACATCTTCTGAATTGACCAGCACATACTGGGCAATTTTCCGTTCGGCTTTCGTTAGTGATGGATAAAAGCCGTTAATCGTGGTTAAAACATCCATCCTGTTCACCCCTTCACTCTCTGCTATGAATTATAGCACAGCGGAGGGACTAGCTTAGTCCTTGGTGCGATTAGCGAAGCGAACGAATGGGAAGTAGATTAACGTCCCAATGGCGATCAAGATGATTTGCAAAATAGAAGCGCGCCAGTCACCATTCGTGGCCAGATAGCCGGAAATGACTGCAGGCGTGGTCCATGGCGTCATGACGGAGGTGCGGGCAACCAGACCAGCTGCTGTGGCGAAGTATGCAATGGTGGTGGTCACCAATGGCGTGATGACCAGCGGAATACCCAGGATTGGGTTGAAGACCACTGGCATCCCAAACATAATCGGTTCCGAAACGTTGAACAGTGATGGCACCAAACCAACCTTAGCAATAGTCCGGTAATCTTCACGCTTGGAAGCGAGCAGTACGGCCAAAATCAGGCAAAGGATCATACCACCGCCACCGCACCAAGCAAAGGCGTCCAGGAATGGCTTGGTCACAATGTTAGGCAAGGCTGCATTGGCCTTCAAAGCATCCATGTTTTGCTGGAGAGACGTCAGCAGCACTGGTTCGCCAATGGAGCCCAGAATGAAGGTCCCGTGCAAACCAAAGGCCCACAGAAAGTTGCTCAAGAAGACATACATCAAAATCCCGGCCAAACTCTGGAAGCCGCCAACCAATGGCGCCTGGAAGAATTTGACAATCAAATCTGGCCAATTGGTGTTCAATCCAACTTCAACGGCGAAGTCGACCACACCGAAAATCAAGGAAACTAGGAAGGCTGGAATCAAGACGTTGAAAGACTTAGCCAATGCTGGTGGCACCGAGTCTGGCATCTTGATGCGCAGTTTGTCGATTTTGTTGAACTTGCACAGCAAGGTCACCCCAATCAGGCTGGAAATAATGGCCAAGAACATGCCAGTGGCACTGGTTTCGTTCTGGGAGAAAATCGCCGCGACGGTCACGTTCTTACCGGTGGCCGTGGTCACCGCCAAGCTCGCTGGCAAAAGCACGAAGAAGCTGATCACGCCGAAGACCCCACCGAAGGAAGGATCATCGCCTTTGTACTCGCGAGTCAGGCGTTCGCCAATCGTGTACGCGATCAAAATCGCGAGGATGCCGAGTGTCGCATTGTAAACCTGGCCGCCAATCAAAGTCAGCTTAGCCGCCCAGGCGAATTTACCAAGGAGCCCATTAGCGCCGAGCACCAAGTTATTAATCAGGACCCAGAATGACGCAATGATGGTGGCTGGCATCAACGTGATGAAACCATCACGAATTGCCATGATATGTTTCTGTTCCGAGAACTTATTCGCGCCGACTAGCAGCGCTTGAACAAAATGATTGCTGTCTTTATTTTCCATGTTTATCACACCTCCAAGGTGGTATAGGCACAATTAATTTCAAACATACGGTTCCAAGGAAAACTGATTTGCGGCTGGAGCTTGGCCCCAGCCAATGAATGTTGCAGCGTGGTGGTAGCCAGCGCTTCAATCTGCTTGGCCACTTCGGCTCCCACGGCCTCGGCTTGGTCTTTCAGGTCGAAGTAATTGAGTCCGAACCGAGGCAGCCAGTTGTCAGTAACCTCGCCGCGGACGACGCTTTGATAAAACGCATCATCCAAGAGTGCGGTCAAAATCTCGTGCCAGCGTACTGCCGGTGTGGCGTTGCGCTGAATCATCGCGGCACTGATGGTACTGCCCAGCGTGTTGCAGTTGGTGTTCCAGCCGCGGTAAGCCGCCAGCTTGGGGAGCAAGCCTTGGGTGTCCAACATCTCGATGAGCTCCAGGTCGGCACCATTGGCATAGGCGCTGTCCGCCACTGCCACGGCTTTGCCGGCATCCAGTAACACACCAATCTGCGAAACAAAAGCGCGAAGATTGCGGTAAGTATCATAGGTGACATCGGCATGGGTACGCTGATCTCGTGCTTCAATCATCTGCTTGCCTGGCGTGTTCACTGCCAAGATCAGATCAGCGCTGTCCGGGCTTAAAGCGACTTGCGCCCCAGCCGACAAGATGTGCGACTTCACACTTTCACATAGCGGCCGATCTTCATACAGAGGGATTTGAGTTTTACCAATCTCACTGGCATACAGCGGGTAGATGCTGAAACTGCCATCGGTCAAACCTTGAACCGCGCGCGCCAGCAGGGTGTATCCTGCTTCATCGGCACCTGGATAAGTGCCGATGTGCGCTTGCAGGCGCGTTTTTTTGATCATCGGATAAACGGCGGCCTGGTCATGTGCGGTATAGCCATAAGGGGCGCTGTCATCTTGTGGAATAGCCAGATAGTCAATCACGCCGGCCTGGACCAAATCGATATTGGCCAAGTTGACCTTGAGATTATTCTCGCGGCGCTGCTCATAGTCGGCGATATCCTCTGCTGGCACGGTGCGGCTTAATTGCCGCTCTTCGGCACGCTCGGCATCATCCAGGCCTTCACGGTTTTCCTTATCAATCAGCCAGCCATAGCGAAAAATCTCCGCGCCATAATCTTCATAATATGCAGGCTCCTCATCCCCACTGCTGTAGCGAGGCGTGCGCATGATCAAATTTGAGCCGTACAGTTTCAGAGCTGGATTGGTAGCCTTCAGCCCTTTCAGAAAGGCTTCATACTCGGCGATGTCAGGCTTGTCCGCTTCAGGATAAATCCGGGAAGGCAGCAAGCCCCCATAAGCCAGCATTTCAGTGGAATACACCACCGCGTCAGCGTCGGCGCTTTCCGCCTTCAAGAAGTTGCGTAAAGCGCTCACATTTGCCGGTAACTTTTTATGGCCCAGCAGGGACGTTGGCGGCGCTACCACCGTCACGTCATCCAGCTGGGTAAACAGCCGCAAAGGATAAGCGAGATTGCAAGGCCGCTCATCCAGCGGAATATAAACAATTTTGCTCAAAGATTAGGCCATCCTTTCAATCAGTTCGGCGATGCTGTCAACATGCGTGCTGGCAGCGGCAATCGTTGGCGCGTCTGCCAACTTACCCACCGCGAAGCTATTCGGCGTCAAGCCAAACATCGTTGTGTCGTTCTCCGCATCCCCGGCCACATACACCTGCTTAGGGTCAAACTGACGCCGCTCGATTAGGGCTTGGACGGCTTGGCCTTTGGAGGCTCGCGGTGAAAAAATTTCCAGCGAACTGGGGCTGGTCTGTTGAACATTGACTTGATCCCCTAACGCCGCCTTCAGCGCTTTGATCAGCGGCTTAAAAGTGGCGGTATCGCCGAAAATCAAATAAATGACGGGCTGGAAGCTCGGCTGTTCGATAAAGCCAACCAAGTCGTTTTTTACAATGGAAGTATCAACGAATTCAGCGACCTGTGAAGGATCGCGAGGTGATGGAAAATAGCGATGGTTGATATCGGAGACTTCGACGCGCAGACCTTGGCCAAACACAATACCGTTTATCGTCGGGACCAGCGCATGAGGAATGGTCGCTTGACTCACTAGGTCGCCAGCTTGATCACGCACCACGGCGCCATTTTGACTGATGCGATAAGCACCAGCCACGCCGATTTGACGTTCAACATACTTGATGTCTTCATCGAGGCGGCCGGTGCAAACGACGAATTCGTTGCCGGCTTGCACATAGCCTTTCAACTGAGCCAGACTGGCGTCATCAATCTGATTATGGGCATCCAATAATGTCCCGTCTAAATCACAAACCAATAATTTCTTCAATATAATCAACCTATTTCTATTTAGCGTTATATGCAGCGATGGTCTTAGTGTAGCGCGCGGTAATCTGCTGCGGCCGCGTGATGGCACCGCCAACAACGGCGGAATATGCACCCAGTTCAAAGGCGTGGGTGACATGTTCGGGTTCATACGTGTGACCTTCCAAGATAATCGGTGTGGTCACTGCTTGGGCCAGCTTGCTCAATAAGTCAAAATCCGGCAAGTCCCGTTGCGGCGTGTATGGCGTGTAGCCTGACATGGTCGTCGAAATCAGATCGAAGCCCAGTTTGCTAGCAGCCACCCCTTCGTCGAAGTTCGAGATATCTGCCATCGCCAGCCGACCCGC
Organism: Lacticaseibacillus salsurivasis; assembly: GCF_036246225.1. NCBI lineage: Bacteria > Bacillati > Bacillota > Bacilli > Lactobacillales > Lactobacillaceae > Lacticaseibacillus > Lacticaseibacillus salsurivasis. The sequence goes on along the minus strand of NZ_BTTP01000007.1, from coordinate 90,617 downwards.
GGCGTGAATGGCGGCCACGAGGTCTGGCAGTTGCTCATCGTGCGGCCGCTTGCGATTCGTGGCATCAGTGGCAATCACCTCTGCCTTGGTCCCGTCAATCAGTTCGCGCACCTCTTTCATCGTGGCGGTGATATACACCTCCGAATCGGGATAGTCGCGTTTGATAATACCGATAACGGGCAAATCAACTTGCCGCTGAATTTCTTGAATATCCGGTACCGAATTGGCACGAATGCCCTTAGCGCCACCTTCTTTGGCCGCAATCGCCAGCCGCCCCATGATGAAACTGCTATGCAGCGGTTCATCCGGCAACGCCTGGCATGAAACGATCAACTGATGATGAATCTGATTCAAGTCCATTTGACCTCCTCCTTTCACCGCATATGGTACCCTGTTTTAATTTAGAAGTAAATATCCTTTTTATATATTTTTATGGAGTTTAATTGCATTATTCAGTCTTGGTACCTGACAATGCTTGATAACACACGCTTTGGCGTATAAAAATAACGGCCAAATTCGACCGCCATTCTCCGTTTCTTCGTCAGAAAGGTGCCCAGCACCTTTTTAACCCAGCTGTTGCGTTAGCTCTAGTTGTCGCAGCGCCGCTTGCACAGCCGGTGTTTGCGCCTGACCTTGCGCAACGACGTGCCCGTTTTCGAGCACAATAATTTGGTCGGCTTGGTCAAAGGCCGCCTCGTTATACGTATGCGTGATCATCAAAAAGCCTTGGGCCATGCCAAAAAGGTCGCGTTGCAATCCCGCCGCGATGTGCGGATCCAGGCCAGTCGTCAGTTCATCAAAGACATAATAGGAATAATCCCGTAGAAAAATGCGGGCGAGCGCTAGGCGCTGCTTTTCCCCACCTGACAGCAACGGACTGTCAGCACTCACCATGGTGTTTAAACTGTGCGCAGTCAGCCAGCGGCTGAGTCCCGCCCGCTTCAACGCCGTGGTCATGGCTTCATCTGTAAAGCTCTCAGTGAACAAGCTCATATTCTCGCGGACGGTGCCAGTGAAAACATGCCCCGCCTGCGCCATGAAGCCAATCCGCTGATACACGGCCTGCCGCGCCAGCTCTGCGGCCGGTGTACCAAACAACAGAGCCTCGCCTTGCGATGGCGTCACCTCCCCCAACAGCAGTCGCACCAAGGTCGTTTTTCCACTCCCGCTAGCACCAACCAACAGCACTTTCTGCCCCACGCTGAGCTGAAGTTTGACGTGATCCAAAATGGTCTGGCCAGCAACGGCATAACTCGCATCGATGCACGCTAATTCGGCATGCGGCTGCGGCAACGCCTTGCCTCGCGCCTTAGCGCTAGGCGCGGCAATGAACAATTCCAGTTGCCGAGCCGCTTGAATACCGCCAATCAACGTCGGCAAGTCCTCAGTTAGTGACATCATGGGGAAACTCAGGTAGCCTGTCAGCGTGCTAAACACCACCATTTGCCCCATGTCCATCTGCCCGGCGCGGACCATCACCGCCCCAACGAACCAAGCCGCCATGTAGGTCAGGTCGTTCAAAACTGAGGAAATCGCGTTGCTGATGGCTTGAATGCGCGTGTTCCGCGTTTGGGCAGCGACCAGCGCATCATCGGCCTGATCATGCTGTCGCGCCGCAGCCTGCCCAGCCAGCGCGAATTTTAAAGTGGTGAACCCGCTGAGCAAGTCCGTTGCCTTGGCCGTATAGCGGTCGATGGCCGCCACCTGCGCCTCGGAGGCCTGCTGCAAAGCCTTTTTGAGCAAAAATGGGAACACGAGCGAGGGCAAGGTCAACACCACGATCAAGAGCGTGACGCTGGGGCTGATACTGATGGTTGCCAACGTGGCCACAATGATTTGCACGCCAAGATAGAACAGCCACAACCACTGTCCAAAGTAACTCTCGGTGATGTTATCGACTTGTTTCGTCAACTTGCCCACCATGCTACCCACGCCAACTTCGCCGAACGCCGCGGGTGACAGAGCCAAGGCTTGGGTCATCAGCGCTTTGCGCGCCCGGCCCGCCGCGGTCCATTTCAAACGGGGCCGCAAGTAGCGGTCAAACGCACCGACTGTATCCATCACCACCATATACAGGATCATCAGTCCCGCCACAGCAACCAGACTGCCAGTCCGTTTGCCAGTGGCGATATCGACGACAATCTGCAGCAAGAAGCTCCACCCCACATAGCCACACACCGCCATGACCGCTACCGTCATCGTCAGAGCGAGTTGACCCTTTTTCACCGTTAAGTATTTCAGCATCTTTCGACTCCTGGTGCCGCCAAATACACAAAAAGCAGTCTCTGGCGAGACTGCTCCGCTCAGAGTGATCATTCGTGCACTAAGACGACACAAAACCACAGCCACCGGCAAGCCGGTGCTGACTGCAACTTTGCAATGGCGTCTTAGTTCAACACGAATGGATCCCTCTTCTCTGTTGGATTTACCTGCAGTGTAAACCGCGCGCAATGGAAAGGCAAGCACATGTTGCAAGCGACACCAAAATGACCTAACCCCCGGTTTTATGCGGGAATCAGGTCATCAGCTACTTAGTGACATTTAGCTAGCAGGTGCTTGTTTTTGCCTTCACGTGTAAGTGTGATTTAGGAGCGACGGCGCTTGCGCCAGTTAATCCCGAGCAAACCAAGCAAACCTAGTCCTAATGCGGCTAACCCGCTGGCGGCGGCACTGCCGGTTTGCGGCAGACTGCCATCGGCATTACTAGTACCCGTAGTAGTAGTAGTAATGTTGCTACTATCGGTACTCGAACTAACACCGGTATTGCTACCACCAGCGCTGTTTTCACTCCCACCGGTTGAAAGCTTAGTATAGTGGACGGTCACTGTTTCCGCGTTGTTCAATTCCGTGATATCTTCATCTGAATCAACGTGTTCAGCAGCAACCGTGGTCACCGACGCCTGATAACCAGGAACGGTCGGCACGGTATATGCTTCAAAATGATTTAACGGTGAGTAAACTTGCGTCCAACCGTCGTCAACCTGTGAAAGAGCTTTAGAGTCTCTCATCCCACCTTCCCATTCATACCGCCATTCCCAGTGCCACTTCACTTCTTGAGTCACATCTTTTACTAATCCCTCTGGCAAACCAGTAAAAGTAATCCGCCGGGTTGTCGTTTTCGGAATTTGCTTGAGTTCAATGGTTTCGTATTCGTACCAGCCATCTTCGTCAAGTGGCAGTAGCGAAAGCTCTTTTTGGGCATCTTTCAATTCATAGCCTTCTGGCAGGGCAACAGCTGTCAGGTCAACTTGCTCTCCTATTTCTCCGTAAAAGGAAGGCCCACGCCACCATCTGTCCGACTCTGAAGTCCAATCTTTAAAACTGAGGCTGAGATAGCCTAGTTCCCCATTTGCTAGTCGGTACGTATCAGGATAACCACTATTGTAAAAGTAGCCAAATTTGTGACCTGTACTTTCACCTTGCCAAACCTTCCCCTCAGGGACCCAGAAATCAGTGAGATAAGTGTCATTGCCAATAACAACGGATTCTAGCTGATTTGCTTCCCATACTAAACCGTCGGAATTGCCATCAGGAATACTAATACCACTGATATCAAGGTGTTGTAATGACGACATCCGTTCGAATGCACCGTGCGCCACCACTTTTTTTACGTTCCAGCCGGACAAATCCACTACCTCGATGTTTGTACCTTCAAGAAAATAACTGATGTTTATGCCATCAGAAACCTTCCAGTCTGAAAGGTCGAGCCGGGTCAATGAACTGGCACCATTAAATGCACTAAACATAATCTTAACATTTCGCATGTCCCATTCTGCGAGATTCAACTGAGTTAGACTTGTGTCTCCTAAAAACAGACACGACATATCTTCAACATTGCTAACATCTAGCTGATTAAGATTTTTAATCTCTGTAAGCCGTGTAAAGTTACTAAACAAATAACTTGAATTTACCGGAGCTTCAACCTCACCATTGATTACAACAGATTTGATGGTATCCCGATGCATCCACCAAGGGGATTGGTAATTTGTATCTGCACCAATACCGGACTCAAGCGTTAATGTGCCCATTTCGTCTAGCGCCCAAGCAACAGTCCCCCACTGACCTGTCATTGGAATTGCTGTCAGCAAGTAAACATCAGCATGGTCACCATAGTAACTGTCCTCGAAGATGTGCCCTGTTGTCTGACCTTCCCAATACATTCCCGGCTTAGATGGAATATTTTCCAAGGTCATTTCCTTGCCAAGCACCAACCGTTCAAGCTTATTTGTTTCGGCACCAAAAGGATCAGCATAGAAACCCTCGAGGTTTGAATCACCAAAATTAACTTCTTTTAGATTGCTCATCGCCCCAAACATATGGTGGATGGTGACCTCAGAGTTGAATTTCCATGATGACAGATTCAGCGATACTAACCCTGCACTTTCAAACATGTAATCCATTGAATGAACATTTGTAACGTCAAAGGCATTCAGGTTTATGGTGCTTAAATTCTTATTCGAGGAAAACATGTAGTGCATCTGCCTTACCAGACTTGTGTCTAGTCGCTCGATGTTGTTATAAGCCGTCACGTTTGTGAAGTTTTCAAACAGAGACGAACAATCTTCAGGGGCGACCACAGTGTCTTGAAAAGTTACTGTTTTAACTTGATCAGAAATTTCAATCCATGGAGTATATCCATTCGTATTCTCACCCGTACCACCCATGAGGAAAAGCTCACCCTCATTGGTCAAAGTCCAATCAACCGTCCCCCAAGTACCAAGTGTGATAATCGGGGCACCAGCTTTTTCTGTCTTTTGGTCTTCTGTAGTTTCCTCCACCATCACCTCATCGTTCGCAGGTGCTGGCTTCTCCTCAGCCCCAGGATCCTTATCAATTACTGACGTTTCTAATGATGGCACATCTGTCGCATCTTCGATCTCTACTTCAATTGGTGCTTCGACCTCATCTTCAACTGCTGTTACGTCAACAGCTGGCGCGCTCTCAGCCGCCGCCCCCTCCAGCGATGGCTTCACCAGCACCGAACTGGTCGCTTCGCCCGGTGTTTCTCCTTCCGCATGGGCCACCACTGGCGCCATGCCAGTCAAAATAGTGGTGCTCGCCAGCACCGTCAGCGCCAGCGAGGCGCAGAGGCGGCGGGTTCGTTTTTCTTTTGTCATGGGGTCCTCCCTTATCCAAACCTTATGCATTTAATAATCCCTTACAAATATAATTGTAAGCGAATGCAGTCATGGCTTGTCCAGTCAGACGGGTTTGCGCGCACCAAAAAACGCCCTCCGGAGAGGACGTTGGTTAGTCGATGATAATGTCCGGCATCGCCTGCCGCGCCGCGCGATTGGCGGCAACGCGATCAGCGTAACCAGCCGCAAGCTCCGCGCCCAGCGGCAAGTCGGCTTCCAGACTTGGCAAGGTGCTGCCGGAATTTATCACGAAGGTCATCAAGCTCCAAGCGGCCAGGTACTGCTCGCCGGTGTCGAGGTCTTCCCCGACCAGCTTGGTGAACACTTCCAGCGAGCGCTTGCCGCAGCCGGTGACAAAGCTGGTGTAGGTCAAAGCGTGGCCGATGAGCACCGGCTTCACATACACCAAGCGGTCCAAAGAACCGGTGACCATTTTGCTGCGAGCAAAGCGATGCGCCGAGATACTAGCAGTTTCATCCAGCCAAGCCGCAGTCTGGCCACCGAACAAGCTAGCGTGTTCATTCATTTGCCCCTGAAAAATCCGGTGCGTGGTTACCGACAGGGTTTCCGACATCAACATAAGCTCACTTCATTTCGTAAAGGTCAGTTGGCACGTCTGCTAGCAGTGGCGACAGTGCGGGACTGGCAAAAATGGTCAGGCGATGCATCGCCCGGCTAGCAATGGTGTACAGCAATTCGCGTTCGTCTTCATGGTGGAAATTGGCGGCATTGGCTTGCCACAGCACCACAGCATCGAATTCCAGCCCTTTGGCCAGGTACGATGGCACCACGATGACGCCGGCGGCCAATCGCTGATTTTCAGAGCGAATCAGCGTGGTCTTCACCCCGGCTTGTTGCAACTCGGCTTGAACCTGTTCCGCTGCTTCTAGGGTCTTGGCGATGATGGCCGTGGTTTGCTTGGCGGCGTTATCGATGTTGATTTGCTTGACCAAAGTGGCCAGCAGTGCCTGTTCATCGGCGCGCTGGTACACAATCGGCAGCGGCCCTTGGCGGTTGAAGGCTTCGATTTTCTGGCCGGCTTTCAAAATGGCCTTGGTGAAATCGGTCACCTGCTTGGTGGAGCGGTACGACCGGGTCAGCTGCACCACCCGCGTCTTTTCCGGATCAAACAGTTTGGACACATCGGCAATCAGCGTGTGCGAGTTTTCCTTGGTGAAAATTGCCTGGTTGAGATCGCCAAGCAAGGTGAACTTCGCTTTCGGGAAGCTGCGCTGCAGGTAAGCCAGCTGAAACGGCGTGTAGTCTTGGATTTCATCAATGAAGACATAGCGCATATTGCGTTCGCCGTGGCGGCCGGTCATCAGATCATACAGGTACAAATATGGCGTCGCGTCGGCCATGGTGAGCTGGCGGGCCTTGAAGGCTTCGACAAACTGGTCGACTTCTTCATCCCATTCAGCCGCGGTGAGGCCGTATTCGGCCAGATTCAGATAATGCGGCGCTTCCCGCAGGAAATGCACATACTGCGCCCGGACGTTCAGGAAGTGATTGCGGACAATGGACTGCTGAATGGTTTGAAACGCGTCAATGACGATTTTCCGGGCGTAGAACTTGTACTCGGCGTCGGAATCCTTGAATTCCTTCTGGCCATTTTCCTGCAAACTGCGAATCTGCTCTTCCGAGAGGTTTTCGACGGTGTCTTGAACCCAGTCGGCTTTCATTTCGCTGTCCACTTTGCGGTTCAGCATCGACAGCAGCCGTTCCTTGGTGGCGCTCAGCCGGTTGCCGAGGTGATAGTTTTCGTTATAACTATAGAAAATATCGGCAATGCGTTTACGCGAAATGAAGACTTTACCTTGGAACTTGATGTCGCGGAAGCGCATGTTGGCCGCTTCCAAGGTTTGGGCGTACTGCTCCGTCGCCTTGAAAAAGGCCAGACTGCCCTTGGCTTTGGCGATGGCTTTTTGTGGCTTGGTCAGCTTCGCCTCAAACTGCGAAAACAGATCTTGCACCTGAATGTTCGGCACGCGGCGCGTCACATATTGATAGAAGGTGAACTGCACCATGTTCTGTTCACCTAATTCCGGCAACACGTTGCCGATATAATCGGAAAACAGCTGGTTCGGGCTGAACATGATGACCTGACTGGCGGATAAGTTGCCGCGGTAACGATACAGCAAGTAAGCCACCCGCTGGAGCACTGCCGAAGTCTTCCCAGAACCTGCGGCCCCTTGCACAAAGAGCAAATCAGCTGAGGTGTCACGAATGATTTGGTTTTGTTCGCGCTGAATGGTGGTGACGATACTCTTCATTTGAGTATCGGATTTCTCGTTCAGCACTTCCAGCAGCATCTGGTCACCGATGGTTTCGGTGGTATCGAACATGGTTTGAATTTGGCCATTTTCGATAACGAATTGGCGCTTTAAGGAGACGTCAACGGTTTGCGGGCCGTCTGGCGTTTGGTAAGTCACCTTACCCAAGCCGCCGTCATAATAGATGGAACTAATCGGCGCACGCCAGTCGTAGATCAAGAACTTGCCGTTTTTGTTGGTGAAACTGCCGAGGCCGATGTAGATGGTTTCGGGTTTTTCTTGGCCTTCTTGAAAATCAATCCGTGCGAAAAAGGGATTGCCCTTCAGCCGGCGCACCGTGTCCAGTTGCATGGTGGATTGACGCCAGGCATTGCTGCGCTCGTCCAGCAGCTGTTGTTGCTGCTGGATGCTGGCCGCGGTTTCGATGGTTTCGGCGTCATTGGACAGGTTAATTGAGGTGTCAGCAAAAAAGTTCTTGTTCAGACTGGTTTCTTCCGCTTTGGTCCGCTCAATTTCCTGGCTCAGGCGATCATCGGCTGCGTCTAGTTCTTTCATTGTCCGATCAAGATGCGCTTGTTCGAACTGCTTTTCTTTATCCACGGGCGCGCCCCCTTAATTGAAAATAATCGTTGTACTATCATACCACTTGTGAAATATGTTCGCAATCAAAGCGGCCGGCTGCGAAGGGGAACCGGTCTTAGCCGGAGCGCAACGATTCTCTGCAGGGAAATGGTCGGGCAGGACAGCCTCCGCAGAAAGGGGCTGGAACGTGGTGGCCAGCGCTTTGAGCCTCTGCGAGTCTCAAAGTCGCGGCTTGTTCTAAGCCAGTAAAGACCACTGGCTAAGAACAATTTCACCACTGAGCCCCTTTCTGCTCCGGCTGTCCTGCCCTACGGTAGTTGTTGTCGTTTCTGGCTGATCACGGTAATAGACCAATCAGTATTAAATTACAGATGCTGCCCAAACTGGTCGAGGTGTTGAGTAGAATAGAAAGTTTTTGCGGCTCAGAACCGTGGAGTATGAACCCGCATACTCTTCTGTTATCTAGCGGGTGGCGGCGGTGGGCGGAGCTTGGGGGCGGGGCCAGCAGTGAATCGATGAGGACTAGTCAGGCTGTGGTTTTCAGGCTGACCAGTCCTCATCGCGGCAATTCTGGAGACTCAGAATGAGGCTCCAGAATTAGGTTCGAGACCGCTTTTCGGCTCGGACCGGCCGCACAGCAGGCCGCGCGCCCCAAGCGGAGTCCACCGCCACCTCCCGCGACCGCGCAGGCGCAAGCACGTCGGGCCAAGTTGCGGTAAAATAAGCTCAACTTTGCTTGGGAGGCATGTTTTATGGAAAGTACATCCCTGCTCGTCGTGCTGTTTGCGGCGTTGCTCATTCCGCTACTGATGGCGCGGTTCAACATTCACAGCGTGCCCACCGCGGTGGCGGAGATCATCGTCGGTATCGTGCTGGGCAAAAGTCTGCTGGGCTGGGTGGCCACCAACAGCGTGCTGGAGGAATTGCGCAGCTTGGGCGTGATTGTGCTGATTTTTCTGTCCGGGATGGAAATCGACTTTTCCTTATTTAAACCGCAGAAAAATACCACCGGCAAAATCGGCATCGCTAAGCTCGCTTTTCTCGGTTACGGCAGTATCATTCTCGTCGCGCTTGCCTTCAGTTATCTGCTCAAGTTAATGGGGCTGTATTCCCATGTCGTGTTCGCGGCGATTATTTTCGCCACGGTGGCGCTGGGTGTGGTCATTGCGGCGCTGAAGGAAAAAGAGCTGCTCAGCAAACCCTTCGGCCAAACCATTCTGCTGCTGGCGGCACTGGGCGAGGTGCTACCGCTGATTGCCTTGACCGTTTACCAAAACCTCAACGGCACCAGCTCGCGCAGTGTCTGGCTACTCCTGTTGATTTTTCTGGCGGCGATTGTGTTACTGCTCCGGTTCCGCAAACCTTACCAGTGGTTCGCTCAAATCGATAAAAGCACCACCCAGCTGGACATTCGGTTGGCGTTCTTCCTCATTGTCACTTTGGTCACAGTGGCAGAGTCAGTCGGCGCGGAAAATATCCTCGGGGCCTTTTTGGCTGGGATGGTGATGAAGCTCTTGCAACCGCGCGAGGAAACGCAAGACAAGCTGACGTCACTAGGTTACGGCTTCTTCATTCCGATTTTCTTCATTATGACCGGGGCCAACATGGACCTGCGGCAGCTGCTGCAGGAGCCTAAGAGCCTGGCGCTGATTCCGATTTTGCTGATTGGTTTCTTCGCCGCCAAGGTCGCGCTGGTGCCGCTTTTGATGCTGCGGTTCCGCAAGCATAACGCGCTGGCGGGAACGTTTTTGACGTCCACCACCATCACGCTGGTCATCCCTGCGCTGTCCGTGGGCCGCAATCTTGGCATTATCAGCACCACTCAAAGCGGTGCCTTCACGCTGGCCGCGGTAATCACCTGTATCGTGTCGCCGATTTTGTTCAACACCTTCTACGTTGCGGAAAAAGAAGACTTCAAGAAGACCCGCGTGCACTTCATCGGGGCCAACCTCACCACCGTGCCGATTGCCCAGCAGCTGAGCAAGGGTTTGTATGACGTGCACCTGTACACCGACGACCCGGAAAAGTACAAAACCTACAACTCCGAAGTTGATGTCACGCTGCTGCCGCAGTTAGATGAGGCCACGTTGCGGGAGGCCCACGCTTTTGACACCGACATTGTGACCTTGGCTTATTTTGACCACACCAAAAACGTGGCGCTGGCCAAATGGGCGCTGGCAGCGAAGGTACCGCGGATCATCGCGCGCTTCGAAGCCAAAAACGCCAGCGATTCCGAATACGATGACCTGGCCGCGCAAGGCGTGGAAATCTACAACACCTTTGAAACCAACATTGCCATGCTCCGTAGCCTAATCGAAACGCCATCGACGCTGAAGATTTTGGAAGACACCGAAGCCGGTATTTTCGAAATTGTCGTCAACAACCGGCGCTTCACTGGCCTCGAAGTCAAAAACCTGCCGTTCGTCAACGATATCACCATCAGTCAGATTTTCCGGGACAACCATTTCATCGCCCCGCATGGCGACACCCAGATTCACCTCGGCGACCATATTATTTTCTCTGGGGATAAAAAAGGCATTGCGCAAATCCGCGCCCAGTTTGAGAAGCAGAACTAAGAGCGGCGTGCTACAATGAGATTATTCTAATGAAATGCGGTGACCAACATGAAGCAAGGAACCACGATTTTAACGCTTGATAACGGCTACCACCTTTGGACCAACACACAAGGCGAAGGCGACATTCATTTGCTTTGCTTGCATGGCGGCCCTGGCGGCAACCACGAATACTGGGAAAACTTCGGCGAAGAACTCGCCGACCTTGGCGTCCAGGTCCACATGTACGACCAGCTGGGCAGTTTTTACTCCGACCAGCCCGACTATTCCGACCCAGAAATTGCGGCCAAGTACCTGACCACGGATTATTTCCTGGGTGAAGTTGAAGAAGTGCGCCAAAAGCTTGGCTTAGACCATTTTTACCTGATCGGCCAAAGCTGGGGCGGTGCGTTAACGCAGCTTTACGCCCTCAAGTACGGCGAACACCTGAAAGGCGCCATCATCTCGTCCATGATCGACAACATCGACGAATATGTTGAACACATCAATCTCGTGCGCGAAGAGGCGCTGCCGCCTTCCGCTGTGGCTTACATGAAAAAGGTCGAAGCTGAAGGTAACTGGAAAGATCCGAAGTACCAAGGCTTTGTCGATATTTTGAACAAAGGCTACGTCGACCGCAAGCAGCCACCGGCCATCTCTCACCTGATTGATACCACCGGCACCGCGGTTTACAACGCCTTCCAAGGCGACAATGAATTCGTTGTCACCGGCAAGCTTAAGGATTGGGACATTCGCGACCAAATCCACAACATCACCGTGCCAACCTTGCTGACCTTTGGGGAACATGAAACCATTCCAATGCGCTCAGCGCAACGCATGGCCGAAGTAATTCCGCATGCCCGCCTCGTCACCACGCCAGATGGCGGTCATCACCACATGATCGACAACGCACCAGTTTACTTCGCCCACCTGAAGCAATTCATCCAGGACGTCGAAACCGGTAACTTTAACGATTAATCCGATTAGCCAACTTAGCGGCCCCTGCTGTTAAGTTGGCTATTTTTAAACCTTGGAGGATGCTCATGACCGATTTACAAACCCTCATTGCCTTGGCCGCGAAGAATCCCAATATCGTGGCCATCGGCACAGAAGGCTCAAGCAATAACCCGACACTTCAACCAGACGCCTGGACGGACCTTGATGTCACCTTATTTTGCCAGGATCCCGCCCGAGAAAATGGTGCCACTTGGATCAAGGCCCTTGGCGAACCAACGTTGGTGCAACACCTCACCCATCAGCAACTCTTTAACGCCTCTGCCCGCTGGGAATGCTGGCTCACCCGCTACCCCGGCACGCGGCGGGTAGATTTCAAGCTCGCCCCAGCTGAAGACATGCCCGCGTACCTCGCCGGCGACCACCTCAATGGTATCGTCTGGCGTCAAGGCCAACCGGTCGACCCACCGACCACCGACGCCGGCAGTCATTTTCTCCCTGTACCCAGTCAAGCGGCCTATGACGCCACCGTCAACGAGCTGGTGTGGATCGCCGGCAATGTGGTCAAAGGCCTCGGCCGGCGTAATCTCCTCTACGCCAATGAACAATTCAACCAACACCTGCGCCCGCAACTCCTGCTTCTGCTGGCTTATCGCGAAACTATTCACGACCACGGCCAATTCGACCCTGGCGTGAACGGCAAAAACCTCTGGCCGCGGCTAACCGCCAACGAAAAGCAAATGCTCGCTGCCACGTACAACCAGGCCACACTGCAAGCGACTCGAGCCAGTCTGACCCAACTGCTCACTTTCGCTGACCAGCTGATCGAAGCTTTTGGCCAAGCTGGCCAGTTGGTTCGACCTGACTGGCTGAACCGCGCCGAGAAACAACTGCAAGACTGGCTTAAAGATGACAGTCTGTTTGCTTAACCAGCCAGCGCACGGTTAGTGTAGTCGAAAGCGCTACTGTTATCGAGCGGGTGGCGGTGAGGGGGTGGAGCTTGGGGCGTGCGGCCAGCAGTGAAACGAAGAGGACTAGTCAGACTGTGGTTTTCAGGCTGACCAGTCCTCTTCGCGGCAAAGTTGAAGACAGCATCGAGCAAAGCGAGGCTGGCTCCAACTTTAGGCCCGAGACCGGTTTTCGGCTCGGACCGGCCGCACAGCAGGCCGCGCGCCCCAGGCGGAGCCCCCTCACCGTCGCCCGCGGCCGCACAGCCAGCACTCCCTCCAAACGGAGCCCCCTCGCCGCAACCCACGGTCCCGAATCCAGAACAAGAATGTGCTAAACTAGAGGTAACAAAACGCGGAGGTAAGCACAATGAAAACGGTCACGGTTTACATGGTTCGCCACGGCCAAACGTGGTTCAACAAATTCAACAAAATGCAAGGCTGGTCCGACTCGCCGCTCACCGACAAAGGCATCGCCGATGGCAAGCGCGCCGGCCAGGCCTTGCGCCACATCACCTTCACCCACGCTTACTGCAGCGACACCACGCGCGCCACGCGCACCGCGGAATTCGTGTTGGAAAAGAACTTCAACAGCCCGGTGCAGCTCACCGCCACCCCGTTATTCCGCGAGCAATTCTACGGCTATTTTGAAGGCGAAGATTCACCGAAGACGTGGTACGCAGTCGGCGCTCCGCACGGCGCCAACACCTTCAAGGAATTGATTGAAAAATTCGGCGTCGATGCGTCTAAAGATTTCATGCACGAGGCCGACCCCTTCCATGACGCCGAAAACGCGCTGACCTACTGGAATCGTCTGCAGAAAGGCTTCAAGCTCCTGCGGGATGAAAACCAAAACGGCGACAACGTGCTTCTCGTCACCCATGGCACCACCATTCGCAGCATCATCGACAAGTTCGGCAAACCGGATGGTTGGACCGTCACTGACAGCCCGCGCAACGGCTCGATTTCGCGCATCGCCCTCACCGATGAAGGCATCAAGGTGCTCGGCTACAACGAACTCACCCTCGTTTAGGGAGGCCCTCATGGCAACTGACACCAAAGCAGTGCTCGCCCGCACCTTGCGCGATATGATGGCCACCACCGCGCTGGATCACATCACCATCAGTGCGCTCACCGCCAAAGCTGGCGTGACCCGGAACACCTTTTACTACCACTTCGAGGACATTTACTCGCTGCTGGCCTGGATTTACGACCAAGAAATCGTGACCCAAATGGCCAAGTATGCCCAGATCACCGAATGGCAAAAAGCTTACCGGGTGTTGCTGGACTACATTGATGATAACCGCAGCTTTTGTATTGCTTCCTTCCACTCGGTAGCGCGCGACTTGCTGGAGCAGCTGCTAGCGACCGTTGCCGACGCCCTAGTGCGTTCGGTGGTCAAGGACGCCGACCCATCGCTACCCAAGCCGTTGACCGATGACATCTGCAACTTCTTCGGCCTGGCGATTGTGGCCCAGGTCATTCAGTGGCTGATGGAGGGCATGACCGTGCCGAAAAAGACCTTGGTGCATCGCGCCGACATCATGCTCACCGGCGCCGTCCAAAACGCCATTCACAATGCGCAAACACTAGGTTAACCAAACCGCGCCGGCTGGGGCGGTTTTTCTTTGCGCCAGCCAGAAATCATACCATTCCTTAAGCATTTTTTGGGCAACTCCCGCAGGTTGCCCATTTTTTTGCATGCGTTTTCTTTCTACACTTAAAACGTAAAGAAAGGTGGTCTGAATGATGAAAAAAACACACACGCTCCTCACCCTAGGTTTAATCGTTGGCGCCGCAGTTGGGGCAACGGTTTACACCTTGAAGAAAATGGACTGGTGGCACGATGACGCCAAAGACTACGCGATTTTCGAATCGCAGCGCGACTAGGCATTCGGCTTAAGGAAAGAAGGCTTTTTGATGATTAAACACAAAGCAATTATGATTGGCGCGGGCTTGGCCAACATGGCCGCGGCCATCTATCTGATTCAGGAAGGCAAATGGGATGGCAGTGCCATCACCTTCTACAGCCTGGACGATCACGGCTCTAACGACGGCAGCGCAGCTACTGAGCAAGCCGCCGACTACTGGAACAAGGAACACCCCGTGGAAAACAGCCAAGGCTTCGTTGCGCGTGGCGGCCGGATGCTGAACTACCGGACTTATGTGGATCTGATGGACCTGCTGAGCCGGGTACAATCCGTCACCGAACCAGGCATGACCGCAGCGGAAGATACGCGCGATTTTGATGCTAAGCACCGCACCTTCGATAAGGCGCGCCTGCTGCGCCGCGGCGATGGCATTTTGAACGCCGGCAAGTTGGGCTTGAATAATCAGGATCGCATGCTGCTGACGAAACTGGTGATGATGCCGGATAAGGATGAAGAACAGCTGAACAATGTGTCCATCGCCGACTACTTCAAGGACGATCCGCACATGTTCACCACCAACTTCTGGTACATGTGGGAAACCACCTTCGCCTTCCGCACTGCCAGCTCCGCGCAGGAACTGCGGCGCTACATGCACATGATGTTGTACGAATTCACCCAGATTGAGCATCTGGTGGGCGTTAACCGCACCCGTTACAACCAGTACGAAAGCATCATGTTGCCTTTGATCAAGTATCTGCAAGACCAAGGCGTCAACATTATTTTGGATAAAATCGTCTCCGATTGGACCTTCAAGGACTCCAAGATGCAAGACGAAATCACCGTCACTGGCTTGGAAGTCACCGATGCCAACTCCGGTGAAGTGGAAAACGTGGCCGTTGACGACGATACGGCAGTGATTTTCACCAATGGTTCCATCACCGACTCAGCCACGCTGGGCGACTTCAACACGCCAGCACCAGAGCACATGGACTATGGCATCGCGGCGTCCCTGTGGAAGAAGGCTGCAGCTCACTTCTACAACCTGGGCGATCCGGACAAGTTCTTCGCCGATCGCGATGCGTCCGAATGGGTCAGCTTCACTTTGACCACCAAGGACCATGTGCTGCTGAATGAAATCACTCGTATCACCACGCAGGTACCAGGCAACGCCTTGAACTCCTTCTTGAGCACGGCGCCGATCACGCCGCTGGGCCAGCCTGACGTCAACATGTCCATCGTGGTGCACCACCAGCCGCACTTCACCACCCAAAAGCCAAACGAAAGTGTCATTTGGGGCTACTTCCTGTATCCACGGCGCACCGGTGAATTTGTGCCGAAGCCGTACATCGAAATGACCGGGGAAGAAATGCTCAAGGAACTGCTTGGTCAGCTGAGCATGGTCGATCCTGGCCCAGTCAACATCAAGACTAAGACCGACGCGATCATGGACTCTGTGATCAACTGCATCCCGGTTTACATGCCATATGCTTCCGCCTTGTTCAACAACCGGGCCAAGTCCGACCGGCCGCTGGTGATTCCGGCACACTCAACCAACTTGGCCTTCACCGGTGAATTCGTTGAGCAGCCTTACCAAATGGTCTTTACCGAGCAAAGTGCTGTCCGTTCCGGCGAAATCGCCGCGTACCACTTCGCCGGCATTCCAATGAGTCATTTGGTGGACACGCCGCGCTACGATAAGGATATTCCAACCTTGCTGCGGGCCACCAAGAAGATGTTTGAATAAGCTTTCACCTGCCGCGTCGTCAAGGCGCGGCTTTTGATTCAAAAACCGCCGCTGGGCTTCAGCGGCGGTTGCTTGGTTTATAGGAATTGAGGATGGAACTTGAAGCTGATTTCAGGATCGGGCGCGGTATCCGTCAGCTGCACGTGGAAGACGTTCTGCCGATCGAATTTCTTCAGGCCGGAAGCGATGAAGATATAGGTATCCTTCACGTTCAATTCCAGCTGAATGGTTTCGCCATTTTCAATCGGGCAGCAAGCGGCATAACCGTTAATCATCACATACACCGTGCTGGCGAGGCGATTTTTCTCGCGGGTAATGGTCAGCGTGTGTGGCGCCGCCAAGCGTTCAGCTACGGCTGCCTCATGCGGAATGGCTTCAAAGCGGCGCCCACATTCGAGACACTGTAGCTCTGCCGGCCGGTACAGCACCGGCTGCACGGAGTTGTCCGCCATCACCATTTTCATCCGCAATTTTTTATGCGCTAATTTCACCGGAACAAATTGCGTGCTTTCACAATGCGGGCAATGCAACCCCGCCAAACTTGGGTACGCGATAGTGGCCACTTCTTGGGCCACGGTCCCCAAAGCTTCCTGCTCGATCATGTCTACTCCCCCTGGCGCCGCGGACTGGCGTGACACCATTGATTTACTATGAATCATTCAGCAGAGCTAGGCTACCTGTCGGCTCAAGACCGCCTTTCGGCACCGCCCCCGCTTTTAAAAACGAGAGCTAGAATACCGCGCAGGGCATGGCTTGTCAAGCGGTCTTGACACACATTCAGCCAATCGTTGCTACAACAGCCTTTTAGGCACACAAAAACGCGACTGGCACCGCGGCCAATCGCGTCTCAGCAAAGCATCAATCAGTGGCAATATCTTTTTTCACCACAATCCGTTCGTACAGCCAAACGGTAATCAGGTAATACAGGCCGTACAGGACGATGAAGATGCCAAATGGGATATACAAGTTGTGGTAAGGCTGCTGGATCAGGCCCTTGAACAGCTGCAAGCCGAACAATACATGCACCACGCCGAGCAGGCCAGGGAAGAAGAACAAGGCACCGATTTCTTGGCGAATGGAGCGCCGCAGCAACTGCGGCCGCACGCCGATCTTCTGGAGCATCAGATAGCGCCCTTGATCATAGTTGGCGCCACTGAGAATCTTGAACATCAACGTTGACGCTAGCATCGCCAGGAACGCAATGCCAAGGAAGAAGCCCATGAAGGCCATCCCAGAGAACATCCCATTGATCAAGGTATAATAGGCAAATTTCTGACCCGCTTCATCCGCCGACTTGAAGCCGTTTTGCTTAGCAGTGGTGTTGGCGAGCTTTTCAATGACGTCGTAGTTGGCGCGGAAGTCCGCTACTTGGTATGTTGTCGCCACATGGGTCTTGCCACCAAGCGCGGCGAACTGGGCCGCCGAAGCAACGGTCACGTTCTTACCAAAATCCGCTTTGGTCAAAAATTGCGTCAACTGCTGCGGCGCCATATCAGCCGCCTTGGCAAAATTCTTCGCCGTCACTTTGGTGGGCGTCACGCCGCCCAGGCGATAGGTGGTGACCAAAAGCAGTGGGTTTTTGGCCAACTCCGCGGCATCGAAGTACACGTGCTTTTGATCAGCCTTCAGATGGTAGGCGGTTTGGCTGGTGACCCCAGTCAGTTTTTTGGCTTCAGCCTGGGTGCTGGCAGTGGCGTCCACGGTCACCACATCATAGGTATTTTGCATACTGGCCAAAGTTGGAATGTCGCGTTCAAAACCCATCCCCGTGGTAATCGCGCCTAGCGCCAAAGCGAACAGAATGGACACGACCGCCAAAATCTTGGTGTAATCACGAATGCGGAAGCTCAACTGACTCAAGGTGAAGGTGCGCAGGTTTTTGGCCGCGAAGCGTTGATTTTTCTTGAGCAAGCCAATCAGCCACACCAAGAGTGAGTTGAACAGGAAATACGAGCCCAGGACGATGGTCACTAACGCTAGAGCTAAGCCGGCCATTTGCAAGGTATTAAGCTGTTGCATCGCCCAGTAGCCAATCCCCAAGAGGACCAGGGCCAAAATGGCTTGCAAGGTCAGACGCAGCGGCTTGAGTTGAAGGCGGTTAGGCGTTTGCGCCGCGTGCAGCAGCGACAGCACCGGAGTCTTGAGTAAGTTGTGCGCGTTGACGAACGCCGCCACCACAAACATCAACACGAAAAAAGCAAAGGTGGCAAGCAAAGCCGGCAACCACAGCGCCGCAAAGTGCGTTGCCGGGGCATGTAGTTGGGCCATCAGGAGCTGCCCGACCAAACTAGTCAAGCCAACGCCCACCACGACGCCCACTGCCGCGGCCAAAATACCGACCGTGACGGTTTCAATGAAAATCAGTTGGGCGATTTTGCGGCTTTTGGCCCCCAGCATCATAAACATCGCGTAGTCGCGCTGGCGCATACTCATCAGAAACGAGTTCGCGTACACAATATAAACGGTGGTGATGATAATCAGCAGCACTTCGCCAAGCCCGAAGATAACCGAGGTCATCCCCACCGCTGAGTTTTGACTCAAGAAGTCCTTGTTGGTGGCCAAGGCCATGAACATGTAAAACACCGCACTGGCGATGACTAAGCCGGAAAACAGGACCGCATAGTCACGAAAGCGAGATTTGATCCCGCCTAAAGCTAATTTACGTAACATTGAGATCCTCCTTACTGCTGAAAGGTGCCGAGCGTGGTCAGGATTTCCTGATAGAACTGCTCTTGCGTCTTATCGCCGTGCACCAATTCCTGCCCGATTTGGCCATCTTTAATGAACAAAATGCGCTGGGCGTAGCTGGCAGAGAACGGATCATGGGTGACCAGCAAAATCGACACGTGCTCTTGCTCATTCAAGTGCTTCATCGTGTTCAACAGCTCGCGGGCGGATTGCGAGTCCAAGGCGCCGGTGGGTTCATCCCCGAACAAAATCGCCGGCTGTTGCACTAGCGCCCGCGCCGCCGCCACCCGCTGCTTTTGGCCGCCAGACAGTTCGGTCGGATAGTGATCCAGCACGCCTTCGATGCCCAGCGTGGTGGCAATTTTGTCCACCGCCGCCTGCTGCTGTTTGTGACTCACGTTTTGCAGCGCCATCGGCAAGGCGATGTTTTCGCGGGCAGTCAGATTTTCCAGCAAGTTGAAGTCTTGGAAGATAAAGCCGACTTGCTGGGCGCGAAAATCAGACAGTTGGTTACCTTTCAGCCCGGTAACATCCTTGCCGTTGATGGCGACGCTGCCAGCAGTGGGCCGATCGAGCGTACTCAAGATGTTAAGTAAGGTGGTTTTCCCGGAACCAGAAGCCCCCATAATGCCCACGAATTCCCCGGGTTGCACGTCGAAGGTCACGCCTTTTAGGGCCTGATATTGTTTCTCGCCGGCTTTCCCATAGATTTTCGTCACGTCATGGACACTGACGACTGGTTGCTGTGTCATAATGATTTCCTCCATTTGCTTCCGGCCGCAGCCGGTTTGTCTATGCATCTATGTTACCCTACCGCTGCCGTTTGCGACCTAACGAATGGCCAGTTTGAGCTAACAGCTTTGTAAGGCATTTAACCAAATCGCAAACTTTTTTCAGAAAATCGCTAGACCTGACCGTAGATTCAGTTAAAATGGCTAATAGTGCCATTATTTTTCACTGCACACTCGCGACAGTCTGCGCAGCGGTTAGGAGTCCGTCATGCTACGCAACAAAGCCCCGGGCCTTAAGTCATTGGCTGTTTCAATTGACTTAAGGAGAAAAAATGCAAACTGAAAATGAAAAATCGCACTACATTCCCTGGTTCATCATTGGCCTGATGGACTTCGTGACCGTCATTGGCTTCGACGATATTATTTACAACTTCCGTAATCAAGGCCTGGTGGCGCTGTTCACTTGGGTCCTGATGACCTTCTTTTACGTGATTCCTTACAACTTGATTGTGGCGGACATGGGCTCGACCTTCTCGGAAGAAGGCGGCGGCATCACTTCCTGGATGCGCCAAACCAACGGCGATACCGTGGGCTATTTTGCCGGCTGGTTCTATTGGATCACCGAACTGCCTTACGTGGTGGATGTGGCCAACTCAGTCATCATTTCCGCCGGCTGGATTCTCAACGGCGATGGCAACATTCAATCACACATGGGCAACGCCTGGTTCGGTATTTTGTCCGCGTTCGTCTTCGTGGTCTTCATCTGGCTGGAGCACTTGTTCAAAAACAAGAGCCTGGAAGTGATGTCCACCATCGGCGGCATTGCCATGTTCGGCATGACGGTGCTGTTCGTCATCATGACCTTCGTGGGCTTGAAACAAGGCCGCGCCATTGCGACCCATCCCTTCAGCCTGCAAGCCTTCATGCCCAAGCACTTCTGGAGTTTCCGCTTTCTGTCCACGTTCGGCCTGTTCGTCTTTGCGATGAACGGTTCCGAAATGGCGGCGCCTTACACGGGCAACATGAAGCACCCGAGCCGCGACTTCCCAAAGGCGCTCAAGATGATTGCCATCATGACGATGTTTTTAACCTTGTTCGGCACTTTCTCGTTGGGGGTTTACTTCAACGCTCACAACTTGCCCAATGATTTGAAAATGAATGGGAACTACTACGCGTTCCAGCTGATTGGTCATCAATTTGGGCTCGGCAATATTCTGCTGTATACCTTCACAGTCACTCAGCTGCTGTACGACCTGGCGCAATTGGCGATTTTGCTGGATGGCTCGACCCGGATTTTCCTGGCCGATGTCAACAAGCGCTTCTTACCGAAACAGCTCACCAAAATCAACGCCGATGGCCTGCCGATCAACGGCTACTGGCTGACCACCGCGATTTGCGGCATCATCATGGCGCTGGGCGGCCTGTTGCCGAAGATCAACGACATCTTCAACTGGCTGCTTGATTTGAACGGCATTGTCTCACCCTTTGCCACCTGTTTCTTGTTCTGGTCCTTCATGATGCTGCGGCGCCATGCTAAGGACTTTCCGACGCCGGATTATACTTATATCAAATCTGACCGGGCTGGTTTCCTGGTGGGCCTGTGGATGTTCAGTGTCACCTTTATCCTAGCGGTGATGGGCTTCTTCCCGACTGACTCGGATCCCAAAACCTTCATCACCATGTTGTCGCTGAACTTCGCCGTGCCAGCTGGCATGATTATCCTCGGCTTCATGATGCCGTGGTTGGCCAAACGCCAGCAAATCAACGGCGTCGCATTCGGGCCGCGGGCTTGGGAAGTGATCACGGTGCTGTTGGCCATTGGCTTGATGGCCGCCACCACTTATGGCATTAACTTCCGCCTGTTCCCACACATCGCAGGCGGGGAAAAGGTGCTGCTGATTGTGTTGGCCGACGCGGCCATGCTGGGCTTAACGCTGCTGGTGACCCGGCACGGGCGCAAAGGCATTACGGCTTAACTGCTGCTCAAGCTTTAATCCCGACTCTGGTGAGCCGGGATTTTTTAGCTTGGGGGCTTTTCCTGAAAACAGCCCTGGTGTAAAATGGTAAAGATTTTTTAAAGGCGGTGGCGTCTGGCCGCCGCATTCGATTGAAACTTGGAGGAAACCTGCATGAAAACACCTGACGAGCAGAAACAATATATCCCTTGGGTCGTGGTTGGCCTGATGGATTTCGTCACCGTTATTGGCTTCGATGATATTATTTATAATTTCCAAAATCAGGGCCTCGTCGCTGTCACCTCATGGGTGCTGATGACCTTCCTGTATGTCATTCCGTACAACTTGATTGTGGCGCACATGGGCTCCACCTTCTCCGAACATGGCGGCGGCATCACGTCCTGGATGCGCCAAACCAACGGCGATACCGTGGGTTATTTTGCCGCTTGGTTCTACTGGATTACGGGCTTGCCTTACGTGGTCGATGTGGCCAACTCCGTGGTCATTTCCTTCGGCTGGATTTGGAAAGGCAATGGCAACATTCAGGAGAACTTGGGCAATGCTTGGTTCGGCATTTTGACCGCGGTCATCTTCGTGATTTTCATCTGGCTTCAGCATTTCTTCAAGAACAAGAGTCTGGAAGTCATGTCCACCATTGGCGGCGCCGCGATGTTCATCATGACCGTGCTGTTCGTGGTGATGACTTTTGTCGGCTTGGCCAAAGGCGATCCGATTGCGACCCATCCCTTCAACCTGAAGGCCTTCATGCCGAAAGACTTCCTCAGCCTCAGCTTCCTGTCGACGTTCGGCTTGTTCGTCTTTGCGATGAACGGCTCGGAATTAGCGGCGCCGTACACGGCGGATATGAAGCATCCGGCCAAGGATTTCCCAAAGGCGCTGAAAATGATTGCCATCATGACGATGTTTCTCACCTTGCTCGGCACCTTCTCCTTGGGCGTGTACTTCAATGCCCACCACCTGCCGAATGACCTGAAGATGAACGGTTCTTACTACGCGTTCTTGGCGATTGGGGAACAATTCGGCTTGGGTAAAGGTCTGATGTATCTCTTCGCCGTGGTGCAAGGCATCTACATGCTGGCGCAACTGGCCGTGATTTTGGACGCCTCCACCCGCGTCTTCCTCTCTGATGTGGCTAAGCGGTTCATGCCGCGCCAGCTCACCAAGAAGAACTCCGACGGCCTACCGATTAACGGCTACTGGATGACCACCATTTTATGTGCGGTCATCATGGCCCTGGGTGGCTTGCTGCCGCAGATCAACGACATTTTTAACTGGCTGCTCAATCTGAACGGCATCGTGTCCCCGGCTTCCACTTGCTTCTTATTCTGGTCATACCTCATGGTGCGCCTGCATCAAGACCGCTTCCCGAAGCCGGCTTATACCTTCCTGAAAAACCGCACCGTCGGCATCGTCGTCGGCGCCTGGATGCTGGGCATTACCGCGGTGCTGGCGGTGCTGGGCTTCTTCCCGACTGATGCCTCGGCGGATATCTTCGCCTTGGAATTGACGCTGAACATTTTGGTTCCGATCGGCATGATCGTGCTCGGATTCATGATGCCATGGATTGCCAAGCGACAGAACCAACAAAACGGCAATGCCTTCAGCCCCACCACTTGGCTGGGGTTGACGGTGGTGATCACCGTCCTACTCTTGGGGCTGGTGAGCTACGGGATGGCTACCAACTTGCTGGTCCACGCCGCCCCCCTGCTCAAATGGGGCGCCATCATCGTGGTCGATGCTGCTTTGCTCTTTGTCACTTTGTCAGCGACGCGCAATGGCCGCCGCGGCATCACTGAAGACTAAACCACACGCAAACGGGAGTGCCGAGGCACTCCCGTTTTTGGTTGCAGATGAAGAAGGTTAACGCGTTGCGCGCACTTGCCGTCGGCGCAAGACGGCCACCGTCGCAATGGCGAGCATACCCGCAGCTACCGATGCCGCGATGGGATAGATGTTTGACATGAGCAACACCTCTTTTCTTGTATGGTGTTAGTATGCCAAGCAGATACGAATAGAATGTGAAGGCTAACCAGTAAAATAATGACCATTCTGGCGTTTTTCTGAGCCGCACGAAAAAAGGCCCGCCAAGCGGACCTTCACGCCAACTAGTGATTGGCTTTGACCAGCCGGAACCCAGCCCATGGCCTAAGGCTCTGCAGTAGGAACATTTCCTCAGGGACAATTCGGCCCACGACATTGACGCGGCCGTCATTGACCATTGGCTTCAGCGCAATCTGCAAGCCGCCAGCATACCGGTCATAACCCACATTATCGATCAAAAGGTCGCCTGCTTTGATGGGCTCGGTGTGATGCGCCGGAAAATCGCTGGCCGGCTGCTTGCCACGTTCGTTGGTGCTGCGAATTTGGTAAGCACTGTGATCGCCGCGATAAGTCTGCCCTTCAGCAAACACCACCGCTTCTTCCGCTGGCGAAATCCCCGGCGTAAGTTCGACATGAATGCCTGGCGCCGGTGCATTAAATTCATCCGCTGCCGCCTTAAGCTCTGCCTCGCTGGCATAGGCATTGGCAATGAGCAAATCATCAATCGTATCCAGCATCTTGTAGTGGGCGACCTGGGTTTCAATCGGTAGCGTGCGGTGGTCCTCAATTGTGCACATCCCATCTTGCACCGGCCAAGCGCCAAACGTGCCACTAGGAGCGTTGATAAACGCCGCCGTGTTCAACCGGTACTTGGTGTAAATCGCCGTGGCCTGGTTGAAATAGTCCACACTGAGGCCGGTGTAACGCCGCGGGTAAAAGTTGTGTGACCCCATCAAGTTTTCGCGGTTAGGTGAGAAGGTCATGATATTGTCCACATACGGGGTGCCTTGGGACATATTGATTTCAATTTTCAAGTTGTAAGGGTTACGCGTCATTCGCGCTTCTTCCAGGCCGGAAAAGCCTTCGTCCAGCCGCACGCCATACGCGCCTAATTCATGGAAAAAGCTGAGGTCATCGTAACTGACGCCAAGTTGGGCAAACAACGCCGGGTTCATGTCCACCATGACCTCCATGCCCAATTCATTCGCCTTGCCGATCACACGCTTGAAGTTACCGACCACTTCTTCTTGGTCGCCGTTAATTTGCAGCAGCGACGTAAAGACGCGCTTGTAACCGTATTTTGCGGCTAGTTCGAGGTACGCCGCGTCCTTTTCATAAGTTGAACGTTCTGGATAAACTGAAACGCCTAATTTTTTCATCTACAATCATCCTTTCGCCCCGATTGTAGCACATTGGCCTACACCAATATAGCGGTTTCACGAAATGGTGGGCACTAATCGGCGCGCTAAAACCGTCGACCGCCGCAGTCTTATCAGTCGCGCTACGGCTGGTAAGGCTCGATCCGCCAGCTACACCCTGGGGCCCGAAGCCAAAGACCAGCTTCAAGCCCCAGGGCTAGGCTACCGGTCGAGCTAAAACCACCAGCCTCCGCAGCCTTAAATAACGTGTTACACTGTAGGCAAAACTTATTGTTGCGTTTAGGAGGTAGAAAAATGACATCTTACGCCTTAATCTACAATCCACACGCCGGTCATAATGGCGCCACGGCCGTCGCCGAACATATTGCTCATCGCATCAAAGCCGCTGGGCACACCGTGATCAACAAGCCCACCAGTCACGCTGGTGAAGCCACCGACCTCGCCTACACCGCTCAGGTCGATGTGGTGGTGGCCATTGGCGGCGACGGCACCATCAACGAAGTCGCAGCTGGTCTGGTCAAACGCCGCACGCCGCCGCTCCTCGGCATCATTCCGCAAGGCACGGTCAACAATTTGGCGCGCGTGCTGCATGTCCCCCAACTGGTTGATCTAGCCTTAGTTAATCTACTCGAAGGCAAGCCGCAGCCGCTGGATATCGGCATCGTGAACGACAAGGTGATGATTTCTACCCTCACCTTAGGCGTTTTGGCCAACGCTGCCGTTTCTGTCTCGCAAAAAGAAAAGCAGAAATTCGGTCCTTTCGTCTACCTTGCCCACGGCCTGCACAGTCTCGGCAAGAATCAACACTGGCCGCTGATCATCAAAAGCGCTGGCGAAACCTGGCAGAAGGACACCGCTTTTTTGCTGGTGACCATGACTAATTCGGTTGGCGGCTTTCTTAACTTTGCGCCGCAAGCCAAACCAGACGACGGCTTGTTTCACGTCTTCGTGGCCCCGCGCATGACCTGGCGGCGGACCTTGCTCCTGTTGCCCTACTTCTTAACCGGCAACTTCAGCAAGCTGCCCGGCATGACCTATTTCGCCACGAATGAACTGACCATCACCAGCACTAAGACCAAATTACGCAGCCGCATCGACGGTGACCCCAGCACCAAACTGCCACTGAAGATGCACGTCGCCGCCGGGAAACTACAAGTGCTCATCAAGCCTTCCATCCTCCGCGAATGGGTCAATGGCGACAAAGCCTAAACAGCAAAGTAGCCTGCCCATCGTTGAGTACAACCGCCACCAGGATTAGAAAGTGTAACATCGCTCACTTCTTTGTGGGATCGTCACTCGCGGTGAACTCGAGTCACCTAACCGCTCACCACACTGTAGGGCAGGGCAACCGGAGCAGAAAGGGGCTCGAGGTGTTGTTGTTCTTAGCCAACGGTTTTTGTTGGCTTAGAACAAGCCGCGACTTTGAGACTCGCAGAGGCTCAAAGCGCTGGCCACCACGTTCCAGCCCCTTTCTGCGGAGGTTGCCCTGCCCGAGCTAATTCGCGAGTTGTAGTCGCGCTACCTGTCGGGCTATAATCGGCCTCACTTCGCTGCCTTGGTATTTCCTCGGCAAACATGCTAAACTGAACCTAGATATAGGAAAGGAGCTAACTCGCGATGCGTTTAAAAGTTGTTGCCACGCAGTTAATTGGATAATCAGCGTTTTTTGGCGCGACTTGCGAGTTGGATCTACGGAACCAGGATTATTTGGGGAAGCTGATGGCAGCTTCCCTTCTTTTGTCTTTTTTCAAGGCGCGCCACAGGAGGATTTATGGATCAATTACAACCAGAAAAAGTACTCATCACCGGCATCTCCAAAATGCAGGACAATTTTGACTATTCCATGCAGGAATTGGCGGAACTCGCCAAAGCCAACCACTATGACGTGGTTGGCGAAACTCGACAAAACCTAGACCGAGCCAGTGGCGCCACCTATTTTGGCATCGGGAAAGTCGACGAAATCGCCGAACTGGCCCGCGCCAATGACGCCACCACGGTCTTGGTAAACGACGAGCTCAGCCCATCGCAGCTACGCAACTTGGAAAAGCAAATGAAGCTGCATGTGGTCGACCGCACCCAGCTGATTTTGGAAATCTTCGCCAATCGCGCCGCCAGCAAGTCGGCCAAGGCCCAAGTCGAAATCGCTCAGTTGCAATACGCCTTGCCACGTCTGCATCCCAGTGCCAACAAACTGGATCAGCAAGGCGGCGGTGGGGCAGGCGGCCTGGCCAACCGCGGGGCTGGTGAAACCAAGCTGGAAATGGACCGGCGCGTGCTCAACAAACGCATCGCCCGTTTGCGCCGCGAACTCAAAGAAGCCGACATCGGTGCCGAGGTGCGACGCGCCAAGCGCACCGAAAACAAATTGCCGGTCGTGGCTTTGGTCGGGTACACTAATGCCGGCAAGTCGACGACCATGAACGGCTTGCTGGATCTGTTCGCCGATCACCCGGAAACCAAGCAGGTCTTTGAAAAGGACATGCTGTTTGCCACCCTAGACACCAGCGTGCGTCAGCTAACCTTGCCGGATAATCGCAAATTCTTACTGTCTGACACAGTTGGTTTCGTCTCGAAGTTGCCGCATAACCTAGTCGACTCGTTTAAGGCGACCTTGGCCGAAGCTGCGAATGCCGATTTGCTGATCCAAGTGGTGGATTACCACGACCCGCATTACCCGGAAATGATGAAAGTCACCGAGGACACCTTGCACAGCATCGGCATTGAAAACATTCCGATGATTGAAGCCTATAACAAGGCCGACTTGCGCGAAGACACACGTTTCCCAGAAGAAAACGGCAATCAGCTGATTTACTCAGCCCGCGACCAGGCCTCGCTCCAGCGTTTGACTGAGATGATTACCAGCCGCATTTTCGCCGACTCGCAGGTCAATACGTATCTCATCCCCTTTGCGCAAGGCAGCGTGGTCGATTTTATCAACCGCGAAACCGGCGTCATCGACACTACCTATGAAGAAAATGGCACCCGCATCAAAACCACGGTTAACCCAATTCAAGCTGGCAAATTGCGCCAGTATCTGATTGAAGACTAACATGACAAAAACCAGGTCCTGTCTCACCGTTAAAGCGGTTTGGCAGGACCTGGTTTTGGGTTACTCTTGAATTTCTCTGACCAGTGCGGCGGGCCGCTGCAAGGTGCCAGTTGCTTTTGCTAGCACCAGACCGCATAGAAGCCCTAGCAGCATGAACGGCACAAAATCCATGGCGTACTGATACCAAGGAATAAAGCGCGTCGCCCATCCGGTAACCGCTTGGATCCAAGTCCAGCTCGCCGCGGGCTGAGGCAGCGCATTGAGCGCATCCAGCACTGCCGGAATCACCGTTAGGCCGACAGTAGTTTTGTAAATCAGGCCGTTTTTACCGATGAACGGGTGCAAAAGCCCCAAAATAATCAGCGCAATCGCCAGCGGATACAGCAACATCAACACCGGCGTCGACCAGGCAATGATTTGATTGAGTCCAATATTGGAAATCAGGAAGGCCCCGAAGCAAGTCAGCGGCAAAAAGCGCTTGAACCCAATGTGCGGAAACCGATGGCCCAAGTCCTGCGACAGCGAGGTGACCAGCCCAATCGCCGAGGTCAAACAGGCCAGCACCGTCATCGCCGCCAGCAAGCCGGTGCCAATCAAACCAGTATAGTGCGTCATGATAGCAGTGAACGCCGGACCTCCATTGGCCGTGGTGGCGGTGAACCGCAGCGACAGCACGCCGAGCGCAATCAGCAGCGCGTAGATCATTGCTTCCAGCCCCATCGCCAGTGCCCCCACCTTGGCGACATCCTGGCTGCGGCGCCGCGGCGAGGTAACCCCGAAGAAGCCCAGCGCCGCCACAATCGTCACCCCAAAGCCTAAACCAGCCAACGCATCCATAGTGTTATAACCTTGCAAAAAGCCATTGGTCAACTGACTGCCAGCTGCGGTGGCATGCGTCGCGGCCAGCAACTGCGGGCCATCACCTTTGATGATGAAGGCCGCCGCGAATACCGCACCGAGCAGTAAAAGCAACACCGGATTGAGAAACTTACCCACGTAATCGGTCATTTTGGACGGCTGGCGCGAGAAGAAATAGGTTAAGGCAAAGTAGCCTGCTGAGAACAGCAACAGCGCTAGTTGTAAGTGGTCCTGGCCGATAAAGGGCTGTACCCCCATTTCAAAAGCGACGGTCGCGGTGCGCGGGGTGGCAATTAACAGTCCTAAACTGGCATGGGTGGCCACCAGAAAGAATAAGGCGAACCCTTTCCCCACCGGCCGCGCCAGATGAAACATGGAATCCGATTCAGTCATCGAAATGGCCAAGATGGCCATCAGCGGCAAGCACACGGCGGAAAGCAGAAAACCAACCGTGGCTGGCAGCCAGTTGCCCCCAGCGATTTGACCAAGGTGAATCGGGAAAATTAGATTGCCGGCCCCGAAAAATAAGCCGAACAACATGGAACCTAACACCAGATACTGGCGTTTCGTTAATTTGGGTTGGGTCATATCAGTGCCTCCATTCGAAAATTGCGGGGACGAAAAAAGCGCCCCTAGTAGCTTTAACTACTAAGGGCGCTGAGCGCGGTACCACCTTATCTTGTTAGTTCGTCACCAAACTAACCTCAGAGCGTACGGCCAGAAAACTGGCGATATGCCGTGGCTGTAATGGGCGCACCCAGCCGCGACTCTTCGCCGCGGCGACTCATAGCCTACTTTCGCTGCTTGATCAACACCGTTTCCCACTAACCACGGCTCCCTGAGTTGATGACAGCAACTACTCTGCTACTCTTCGTCTTTGTTGAGAGTTAGCATAAATGAAATTTCAGTGAGTGTCAACCTCAAATTTTAACAATAATCTGAATTACCCTACAAACGACTTCACCAGCACTGGGCAGTTTGCTCGCCAGTTCATCACTTTCATGGGATACTATCGTCGGCAACCGGCCTCGTAAGGAGGTGTGTTGTATTGAAGATGCTATTTGTGGCAATCATTGCCCCAGCGGTGGTGGGGATAGTAACCGAACTATTCGCCGACTGGTTAGCTCGACGACGATGATCGCCCCGGTTTTCGCTAATCCACACGCTCACATATAAGCGAAAAAAAAAGCCATTACTCGCCGAATGAGTGATGGCTCTTGTGTTGCATTGAATTGCTATTTGTACAGAGAGTATACCATGTTCTTCTAGAAAAAGCATGCCCACTTGCCTATCCGAGGCACTTGTTTTGAATTGACATCCGGTCAGCTAGCGCTTAAACGCCAAAGTCACAATCTGATAAGGATGCAGGTCAACTGACACGGCTCCGTCAGCATTGGCGGTTAGGTCACCCACTGGGCTTTCGTCCAGCCGCACCTCTTGTGCCTGAGTATAAGCAAAGTTCGGCGTCACGCTGACGGTCGTTGCCGCGCCAGAAAAATCATGCAGGCGGATGATTACCGCATCCCCGGCTTCGCTTTGCTTGATGGCATCCACGCCGGCGGTCGTGCTGGCCACCGTGAACAACGCGGGTAGGCTCGCGGCGACGCCTGGCAGCACCACCGCCGGGTCATTCAGCGCCGCAGCGGCTTCAACCACACCACCCGCCAGGTAGTCGCCTGCGTGCGGCAGCAAGCTGTAGGTGAAGTTATGCTGGCCTTGATCGGCGTCAGGATCCGGATAAACTCCGGCTTTGATCAAGGACAAGCTCAGCCCGGCCGCCGTGGCCGCGTAGCCGTATTTGCAATCATTGAGTAGCGCCACCCCATAGTCGCGCTGGCTCATATCGGCCCACTGGTGGCCAACGACTTCGAATTTGGCTTGTTCCCACGAGGTGTTACGGGCAATTGGCCGCGTCATATTGCCATACTGGATGTCGTAGCGGGCGACATCGGTCATAACATTGAGGTCAAAATTGGTCCGCAGTAAGAGCTCATGTTCGTGCCACTGAGCGCTGGTGACAAAATCGAGCCGCCGAGAATCCAACGGAACTTTCAGCGTTTGGCTCACCGTCGAATGATGGAAGCTGTAATGCATCACAACTTCATAGCCGGCTTCGTCGGCGGTGACGGTGATTTGGTCCGCCGCCAGCTCCTGTGACTTGGTCGGATAGTCGGCGTCAATATTCCAGTTATCAAACGCCGTTGGCCGATCCTCATACACTCGCAGCACGTTGCCCAAGCCGTCTGGCGTTAGGACCTCCCGCTGATGGTCACGATCGAACAGCCGCGTCAGTTGACCCTTAGCATTCCAGGCCAGCTCGTAATGCGGCGTGGTCAGGCGATCCACTGCCAGGGTCTGCTGGTGCAGCGTGTGCTTCACTGGGACAAAATGCACCTTGCGACTGCTAAAAGGCGCAATCGCCACTTGCGGCAGCCGCCAACCTTGGCCTTCCCGCAAGGCAGCGATTTGGTTACCACTGTTATCTTCGAAAATGCCGGCTTCAGGCTGGTCAATATACACCGTGGGATGGGTCAATTGCGTAGGATTAAACAAGGTGTACTGATCCGCCTTGCCAGCTGGCATTCGATCGGCAATAATGTTGGCCACCAGCTGCCTGGCTTCAGCGTACAAGGCATTGGCATCTTCATAGACTTCACCAATCGCCGAGCCGGGCAAGACATCATGGAATTGATTACGGAGTAGAATTTCCCAGATGCGGTCAAAAGCCGCCTTCGGATAAGCAATGCCCTGCTGCACCCAAGCTGTGGTGGCAATGATTTCAGCCCGCCGCACGGCCAGCTCAAGTTTGCGGTTTTGCCGCTTCATCGCCGCCTGCGACGTGTAAGTGCCGCGGTGGTATTCCAGGTAGAGCTCGCCATTCCATTCCGGATAGGCGGAATGGTTAGCGGTAAAAGTCTGCTGCAAATCGCTGAAGAAGTCAGCCACAGTTTTATTTTGAATGTGCGGCATGCCAGGTAGCCGATCGATCACCTGGATATTTTCAATCATTTCCTTGGTGGGCCCGCCGCCGCCATCGCCGAAGCCATAGGGCATCAGCAGCACATTGGTCAGATCTTTATCCTGGTAGGCGCGGTACGAGTCCATAATCACATGTGGGGAAATTTCGCCATTGTAGGTGTACTTCCACTCTTTCGGCTTGGTGTAATCGTAAGTCCGCTCGGTGGTGGTAATAAATTCGGTCAAAACGCGGCTGCCATCGAGGCCGGTCCACATGAACACGTCATGCGGCATCCGGTTGGTATCGTTCCAGGAGATTTTGGTGGTGGCAAACCGATCGATGCCAAAGCCCTGCATAATTTGCGGTAAGGCATAGGAATACCCGAAGACATCTGGCAACCATAGCACCGTCTGGCGGTTATGGAACTTCGCTTCGAAATACCGCGTGCCGTACAAGAACTGGCGGGTCAGCGCTTCGCCAGAAGGCAAGTTGGTATCAGGCTCCACCCAGGTCCCGCCATCTGGCTCCCAGCGGCCTTCTTTGGCGCGCCGCTGAATGGCTTTAAACATCGCCGGATCATCTTGTTCGATAAACTTGTGGACCTGCGGCGTGGAGTAGAAGAACTTGAATTTAGGGTAACGGTCCATCAAGCGTAGAGCCGTGGCAAACGACCGGCGCGCCTTTTCCCGGGTATGGCGATACCGCCACAGCCACGCAACATCAATGTGGGTTTGGCCAATTGCGTCGATGTTAAAGGCCAGCTTGCTGCCGTGATGCGCGGAGATGAAGGTTTCGATCAAAGCCATCACCTGCCCGCAAGCCTCATCCAACGCGGTGGGTGTTAAGGTCGCCCAGAAAAAGTAACTGAAGGCCTGCTTCACTAGACGCTGATAGTCATAACGCAGCGGATCATCGGTATGTAATTCCGGAATGAGATTCACGATGTTGGCCAGATAGCGGTAGGCCTGCCGCGCCAACCGATGTTCCGGGCCGAACGCTGATTGGTTGAAGACAAAGTGCTGGGTCTTTTTTGGCCCGCCGCCTTCCAAGCCACTCCACATCAGCAGCTGACAGACCACCTGTTGCCCGGCGTATTCGGAGCCGAAGAAGATTTCCTCATGGTAGCTATCCACCGCCTGGCGCACTTGACCGTTCACATACAGCAGCCCTTCAAAGCCCGAATTGTTGCCATCCCCAGTGCGCCCGACATCCAGTTTCGCCACCGTGGCTTCACTAGCCGCGGGTACCGGCACGGTAAACCGGAGCCAGTTGTAATCGTCCCGGCCGGACCAGTGGTCACCCAGCTGAACAGCCTGCCACTGCGCCTCTGCTGGCGGCAAAGTGCGGTGATCCGCCCTGGTTTCATGCCACAAGGCCAAATCAGAGAGATTCTGAAAGTCCGCGTACAACGCCTGATTGAGCAAGCGCAACTGCTGATTGATCTTACGTTGATCAAATTCTGCTGTCATTGTTTTCTCCTTGAATTCTTAAATTACGCCCAGTATAGCGCAGAACTTTTGGTAGCAACACATTGACATAGCAAGAATTTCGGGATTCAAAAAGCCACTGAGCAAACATGAGAAACAAGTTGGCACGCAACTATTCCAGAACAGTACGAGCCAAAATGCAACGCCCTAGCCAGATAAGCCAAGCGGCCTGCAAAACCTAAATTCAGGTTTTACAGGCCGCTTGGCTTATCCTCTGGGCTAAAACCGCATTTGTCTCAGCCTCTTAATTCAATCGATGGTCAATAATCCGCGACCCGACTGATAACGCGTAGTTCACGATGAAGTACAGCACGGCCAACGCCACGAACATCGGAATGGTGTAATTGACGTTCTGGCCATAGATGATTTGCGCATGCTGGGTGAGTTCTGGCAGCAAGATAATCGTTGCCAAGCTGGTATCCTTCACCAGCGAAATGAACTGTGACACCAGCGGCGGAATCATTTTTTTGAAGGCCTGTGGCAAAATGATTTGAATCATCGCCTGCGAGTAGCTCATGCCATTACTGCGGGCTGCTTCCATTTGGCCCACCGGCACGGCGCCGATTCCGGAGCGAATAATCTCGGCCAGCATCGCGGATTCGAACACTGTCATCGCCACGATTGAGGCCGGAATCACCGACAAGCGTAGCCCGATATTCGGCAAGGCAAAGTAGGTGAAGAACAGCAAGAGCAGCAGCGGCAGATTGCGAATCAAGTCGATGACGAAACCGACAATCGCGCTAAAGTATTTGATTTTCACGTAGCGCGCAATCCCTAGCAAGGTGCCAATCAAGAAACTGAAGAAAATCGACACCACGGACACTTCTATCGTGACCCATAACCCACGCAATAGGTAGCTCAGGTTGACGGCTGAATAAGCGTTAATAAAATTCTGCATCCTGACTCCCCCTTCCTAGGCTGTGTGCCAACGTTTTTCCAGATACCGCATCGCATACGACATCGGCATCGTGATCACCAGGTACAGCACCCCAACAGCCAAATAAGTATCAAACGTGTTGAAGGTGGCATTGGCAATCAGCTTCCCTTGATACATCAGGTCAAAGCCAGCGACAAACGCCAGCACAGAGGAATTCTTAACCAGGTTGATAAACTGGTTGCCAAGCGGCGGAATCACCAGTTTAATCGCCTGGGGGAACACCACATGCGTCATCGCCTGCATGTAAGACAAGCCGTTGCTACGCGCGCCTTCCATTTGGCCATTCGGCACCGACTGAATGCCGGCGCGCACGGTCTCAGCGATAAAGGCGCTGGTGTAAATCGTCAGGCCAATGGTACCGGCAGTGAAGCCGTCCATTTGCATAATGAACTGCGGCACAATCACATAAAAGGCCATGGCAATGACCAGCAGCGGAATGTTGCGAATGAATTCCACATAGGCTTTGCCAATCACCCGCACCCATTTGTGCAGGGAGATTTCCATCAAGGCAAAAGCCGTACCGATAATCAAGCTGGCAATCAAGGCAATCACACTGGCCATTAAGGTGTAGCCAAGGCCAGACAGGAGGGCGTCCCAGTTGCTGAACATAATCTTGAACATTAGCCCACCTCCTTAATATCAAAACCTGGCACATCGCCAAACCATTTGTTGATCAGTTTTTCGTAAGTGCCATTTTGCCGCAAGGTCTTCAGGGCCTTGTTCATGGCGTTGGTCAAATTGGTTTGGCCCTTGTTCATGGCAATCCCATATGGCTCTTTGGTGAAGGAGCCGCCCACGACGACATAGCGAGGATCTTGTTGCGACATCCCATACAAAATGCCGTTATCGGTGGTCAGAGCGTCGCCTTGATGCGACTTCAGGGCGGTGAAGGCCTGGGCATAGTCCGAAAGCTGCAGCACCTTCGTGGCTGGCGCGACTTTGCGAATGTTATCCACAGAGTTGGATCCTTGCACCCCAATCACCTTGGTCCCCGCGGTCAAATCCTTCACCGACTGGATTTTGCTATCCTTGGGCACCAGGAGCGACTGGCCAGCGTTGAAGTAGGAATCCGAGAAGTTCAACACTTTTTGCCGCTCCGGCGTGATGGTCATCGTGCCAATCACGGCATCCACGTTGCCACCTTTGAGCATCGGCACTCGGGTATCAGAAGTAATTTGCACCAACTCCGCCTTCCCCTTGCTGCCTAAAATTTGCTTGGTGAGCGCCTTGGCCATATCAACTTCAAAGCCTTTGATCGACCCAGTTTTCACATCCATCAACCCAAACAGCCGGGTGTCGGCTTTGACGCCCCAAACCAGGGTGTCGGCCTTTTTGGCGCGGGCCAAGGCGTCTTGATCCGCCAAGGGTTTCCCACAACCTGCTGCCACCAAGATTAAGAGCCCTGCGGCGAGCAGGACGCTCATGCGTTTGAAAAGTTTTTTCATGCGCGCCCCTCCTAGTGATTCAAAATCTTACTGATGAATTCCTGGGCCCGTGGTTCCTTAGGATGATCGAAGAAGCCCTTCACATCGGTGGCATCTTCCAAGATTTGGCCATCTGCCATGAAGACAATGCGATCGCCCACGCGCTTAGCAAAGCCCATTTCGTGGGTCACCACAACCATGGTCATGCCTTGCTTGGCGATTTTCTGCATGACATCCAGCACATCACCAATCATTTCCGGATCCAGCGCGGAGGTCGGTTCATCAAACAAAATCGCCCGCGGCTTCATGGCCAAGGAGCGTGCAATTGCGACCCGCTGCTTTTGCCCGCCAGACAGCGCGGCTGGGAACTTCGGCGCCTGATCGGCCAAGCCAACCATGTCTAGCAGGGCCATCGCTTCTTTTTCCGCCTGCGCCTTGTCGGCTTTGAGCACCAGGGTCGGCCCAAGGGTGATGTTTTCTAACACCGTTTTATTGGCATACAAATTAAAATGCTGGAACACCATGCCGACATTTTTGCGAATCTTGTTCATGTCGGTTTTGCGGTCGGCTAAGTCATAGTCGTTGACGATCAATTGCCCGGAAGTAATCAACTCAAGGCCGTTAATGGTCCGCAGTAAGGTACTTTTCCCAGAGCCGGACGGGCCGATGATGGTGACCACTTCCCCGCGATCGATCGTTAAATTAATATCCTTTAACGCGTGGAACTTGCCGTAGTACTTCTCGACGTCATGAAATTCGATCATTGACATCTGGATTCCCCCTTTTGCGCAATTAAGGCACTGCACAGACAATGCTTGTTTCCAGCATACGCCGGTCCAAGGCCGATTGGCAAGAAATAAGCCTTTTCGGTGGGGCTTGGTTCACCCCATGACCGGTTTGGTTCACCTTGGTTAATCATCTGTTTAATTGCCTTTAATTGCCACTATCGTATTTAGATTAAACACATCTGTCTGTGTGGTTCGGACAAATCAGCATAAAAAAACGCCAACTCTATCAGTTTTAATAAATAATACTACCGATAGCGTGAGCGTTTTGCAAATCAATTTTGTTGCCCTGTCACATCCGGGCGCGGTGAATAGGCAATTTGAACCACAATTTCATAGGGGTGAATTTCCTTTAACAAGCCGTGCCGGCCTGGCCGCTGGTGCTCGCCGCCTTGCAAGAAGACGTGCCCAGCGGCGAGCTGATAATCCTTCAGCGCCGCCTTGACGGGCATCAATCCAACCTGAGTCACATCCCCTAACGAGACTGCGTTCAAGGCGTTAAGACCACCCAGCACCTGCACCTGATCGCCTTGAATGTCCAAGCGGTAATAAGGCAATTCCACGGGGCCGCCCATTGCCGACACCGGCTTGTGCGTCTTTTGGGCGACCCGCTGAATGGCATGAGCATCCAGGCCTTGATAATTCGTCGTGATGGTCCCAGCCGTGGTCAACAGTTGGATCAAATTTGCGAGATTTTCCTGCTGCTTCGGCGTGGTGGTGAGGACGGTGGGCAGTAGCTCTTGCTGGGCAAAGACCCCACTGGCCGCGCCAATCTGGTGGCCCTTGGTCAAAGCCGCTTCCGCCGCTTTCATGCGTTCGGGATTGCCGCCCAGCCGTTTTTCAATCAACGGTGAAATGTCCAGCTTGGTCGTTTTGTTGGTGAAATAATACAGCACATTCAAGGCGATAAAATACAGCAACACGAAGAACAGGAGCAAAAACAGGACGCCTTGGATCCGATAACCAGCATAACGCAGCGAGCGAATGGCCAAGTACAGGACATATAAATTGGCCACGCCGGCCACCACGGTGAAGGCCTTGCCTTTCGCTTTATCTTGAATGTTGAAATAGCCTAAAAACCGGTTGAGTAAATCCAATGCTGTCAGCATGGCTTAGCCTCCTTCCTACTCTTGATTGTTGTTGTCCGCTGTACTGGAGGAACTGCTGGTGCTGGCACTGGACGAGGACGAGCCAGAAGCGCCGCTAGACTGCGTATTGTCACTGCCAATGGAGCCACTGCTGGCCTTGGAGCTGTCAGCACTACTCTCATCTCGACTGGAGCTGGAGGCCTCTGGTTGGCTACTGGAACTAGCCTCAGGCGTGCTAGAAGTGCTGGCGTCACTGGCACTAGAAGCCGGTTCACTACTGCTGCTGGAGCTACTGGATTTGTCGGCTTTACTTTGATTGATACTGGAGATCAGTGCACTTTGCGAGGCCTCAGATTTGGGGGTACTCGTCGGGTTGACGGTATTGTTGACCCAGTTATACCCGCTGACTAACACAATGATGGAAACAATAGCCGCTGGCGATAACAGCGGCGGCGTCCGATAAGCCATAAGCGCCCTCCTTTTCAAACTAATTATCTCGATTGTAACCTAAATCTGGCCAGACACGCCTTAAGAAAAGGCAAAAACGCCATGATGGCCAGCTCCTTGCTGGCCATCACCGCGTTTAGTTGTTCGCTGCTTGTTTTTGCGCGCAGTCAGCACACAGGCCATAGAGCTCGAAGTTGTGGCTTGCGATTTTGGCGCCAGGCAGTTGATTTTCGAAATAGTCTAATGGACACATTTTCAATTCTTGCACCCGATGACAATTTGTACAGATGAAGTGGTGATGATGTGGATGCTGGAAATCGCACTGCAACTTCACGATGGCCTGTTCGTTTTGGACATCGCTTTCCAAAATGCCGAGCTTCTCGAACTCCTTCACGTTGCGATAGATGGTGTCATGCGAAAGCCCAGGATACTGCTGGCGCATGTATTTGTCCAGCGTGGTGACTGGCACAAACTGCTCAGACGCCGCCAAATAAGCGACCAAATCCCGCCGCTGCTTAGTGACCCGCATCCCGCTTTGCTTCATCTTATCAATAGCGATTGTTGTCTGTGACATCATAGCCCTCCGCCGTTAATCAGAACAATTACGATTAGTCAATACAGTCTAGCATAGGCAGGAAAGAAGTTCAATGAGGCTGCGGAGCCGAGCGCACTTAGGGGGACACATAGCCTAGCGTAAGGCATTACCGGCGCTTTTTGCCGGTGAGGCCTTATGCGTAGCTATGTGCGCCCCCGTTGCTCGGCGGAGCGCAACTACAAAGGCTGCGAAGTGAGACCGAGCTTTGCCCGACAGGTAGCCTAGCTCGCGCCCTTATCGTCCCTGCTCAGCCTCCTGCTTCACCTGCAACTGCTGGAAGAACCGATCAATCGCCCGCTTCGCCTCTGGCCACTTATCATTGGTGACCACGGTGGCCACGCCAGCCAGCGCTGGCGGCAGCGTCAAATCGCGACGATACTCATCGCTTTGCAGGCGCTGCGTAATCATCGCCGGTTCGTCCCCGCGGTTCAGCAAGCGCTGCTTCAACACATGCGGTTGCTCCAGGGTAAGAAACAGGACTGCAGGCTTCGGATCAAGTTGCTGCACATAGCTGATAGCGCCGGCGGTATCAAGCACGATGCTGGCGTAATCTGACTGGGCAAAGGCCCGGTCCAACGCTTCATACGAACTTCCGTAACTATAGCCCGCATAGGTGACGTGCTCGATGTAATGATTTTGAGCAAAACTGGTCGGCGTTTCAAAATAATAGTCCACGCCATCCGCCTCGCCAGCACGCATCGGCCGCGTGGTATGCGTAATGACCCGCGCCACCTGGTAATGCGTGTGTAAATATGTGCTGACGGTAGTTTTCCCGGTCCCGCTGGCTCCGGTGATAACAATCAGTTGATGTGCCATGAGTACCCTCCTAGTTCCTTCTATTGTAACAGAAAGCTAGCGGAAAAATTGGGCAACAAAAAACCCGCACACGGCGGGTTTTCTTCATTGTGAGTGTTTATTTGTGAGTTGCTAATTATTAGAGGCGACGAGCGTATGCTGGGCTCCAACCGGATAAGGACGCGGTGTGGACAACATCGCCAGGCTTTGGTGCGTGGACGTACTGACCACCGCCGATATAGATTGCAACGTGGTATGCTGGTGAACCCCAGAAGAGCAAATCGCCAGGCTGCAGGCTGGAAAGTGAAACCGAGTGGCCAAGGCTGGATTGGGCAGCGGCATTGTGTGGTAAGCTACCAAGACCGGAAAGCCGAGCAGCTAACATCACTAAGCCGGAGCAGTCAAGCCCAGAAGCACTAGCACCGCCCCAAACATACGGCGTACCAACGAAACTCAAGGCTTTCTGAACAAAGGCGCTCTTGCTCCCGTTGCCATAGCTAACAGTTGACTGCATCCCGGTGCTAGAATTACTTGAAGCTTTAGCACTGGTCTTGACCGGCGTCGCTGCAGCAGTCGTGGTTTGGGTCTGGGCTACCAGAGCCGCAGCGGCCGCAGCCGTTGCCTTGTTCACATTGCTCTGTAACGTGGTCAGCTGAGCCTTGTTGTCATTAATCTGCTTGGTCAATGAATCAGCATCCTTGGTAGCTTGGTCCTTCAGGCTAGTGAGCTGGGTCATATCGTTATCAAGCTTGGTCTTGGTGGCAACCAATTCCGTTTTCTTGGTTTCTTGAGCTGACTTCAAGGAAACTTGTTTTGCTTCTGCTTCCTTAACCGCGTCCAAGGCGTTTTGGCTGGCTTCGTTCAACTTGTTAATGGTGAAGCTCCGAGAAACTAGATCGGAAAAGCTCTTGGCGTTCAGCAAAAAGTCAAAGTAAACATTCCCTGTGGCTGACTCGCCAACTTCTTTTTGCAACGAGACCAATTGCTTCTTCAGTACACTCTTGCGGCTCTTAACTTCGACTTCAGCCTTAACAATCTGAGCTTGGTAGCTATCAATTTTAGCCTGTGTGGTCGTAATGTTGGCTTTGGCTGTGTCGATTTCAACAGTCTTGTCACTAATCTGGTTGTTGATCTTCATGACATTGTCTTGCGCCGTCTGTAACTTGGCCAACAATGCATTCGTGCTACTTTGATTTTTGGTAACAGCGCTCTTAGCGTCGCTGACGTCATCAGCTGATACATTAGCTGCGGTACTAAATGCCCCCGACCCGATCAATGTCGCCGCGGCGACGATGGTTAATGTCTTTGCAAACTTCATTCAACACTCACTCCTCAATGAATTAACTGTAGATGAGTGTATCAGCTGAACATTACAGCACTGTTACAGTACCGTTAACAAACTAAGTCGCTAAGGACACGGAATGTTGCATTATGACAAATGAAACATCGCCCCATTATTCCGGCTATGTACAAATACAGTTTTGCAAGTACAAACGTGTGGAGCGGTGGGATTCCCAGTCCGTTACTATTTCACAAAGATTGGCTAAAATAACAACCCGTAAAAACCGAACTTTACCAAAATATGAGCAAATAAATGCAAGATAACGAAAACGAGCCGCCAACGCGACTCGTTTAAAGTAGAACTGTTACAATTAACGGCCTGATTTGCCTTTTTTAACCGGGACAACTTCCAAATGCATCTGAAATTTCTCAGTCGCATCCATCACCGCAATGGCAAAATGATCATCCGCGAACCAGCTGACGGTTAACGTTTCGCCGGTGGCATCATCCAAGCCGTGCATGTCGATGGGTTGTTTGAGGGCAAAAGCCAAAACCTGCTCAGACAGTTCATGGAGGTCAGGCAACGTGCTAGCTGCCAGCTCCGCGTTCAGCAGCTTCAGCGCCTCTTTCCCTGCTTCTTCGTAACTTAATAACGGCTGTGTATCTAAGCCAGCGTAGAAAACCGCCAACGACTGCGCTTGATAAGTCGCTCCGACCACTGTGTAAGCCATAGGCATGCCCTCCTTAACGATTACATCAAGTATAGCATCCTGCCTGCACACCGCGCCGCTGAATTCACCTGGTGTCGCCGAAAAAAGTTAGCCGGCAATCTTGACCAAGAAGTACTTTTTCTTCCCCCGCCGGACAATGACAAATTGCCCGTCAAAGTGGCTGCTGGGATCGATGACCGCATCCAAATCGCGCACCTTCGTCCCATTAACAGTAATGGCGCCGTTTTGCACGTCTTCTCGCGCTTGCCGGCGAGAAGCTTCGATGCCAGTGGTGTCCACCAGCCAGGTCACGATGTTCTCGCTGGCGGCGGGCGCATTTTTGGTTGGGAACTGTTTGAAGCCTTGGGTGATTTCTTCGGCCGTCAAATCCTGCACATCGCCAGAGAACAACGCCGCAGAAATGGCCTCAGCCTGGTCAACGGCCTTTTGCCCGTGCACGAACTTGGTCACTTCTTGGGCGAGGCGGCGCTGGGCTTCCCGCTTTTCCGGATGGGTCTTGGTGGCTTCAACCAGGTCGGCAATTTCTCCCTTATCCAAGAAGGTGAAGAACTTCAAGAACTTTTCCACATCCGCATCATCTTGGTTAAACCAGAACTGGTAGAACTCGTAAGGA
The DNA here is from genome assembly GCF_036246225.1 of Lacticaseibacillus salsurivasis. Taxonomy (NCBI): domain Bacteria; kingdom Bacillati; phylum Bacillota; class Bacilli; order Lactobacillales; family Lactobacillaceae; genus Lacticaseibacillus; species Lacticaseibacillus salsurivasis. The sequence goes on along the minus strand of NZ_BTTP01000007.1, from coordinate 48,912 downwards.
CTGGTCTTTTCCGGATCCAACCACACAGCGCCGCCAGCGGATTTGCCAAACTTAGTGCCGTCAGACTTCAGCATCAGCGGGTTGGTCAAGCCATAAACCTTAGCATCGGCGCCTTCAGTCTTGTGAATCAAATCGATGCCGGCGGTAATGTTACCCCATTGATCAGCGCCGCCGAGCTGGACTTGCACATCTTCTGTCTTGTACAGTTCCAAGAAGTCGATGGATTGCAAAATCTGGTAGGTAAATTCGGTGTAGGAAATCCCGTTTTCCAGGCGGCTCGCCACGACTTCCTTATTCAGCATTTGGTTAACCGGGAACAGCTTGCCGTAGTCACGCAGAAAGTCCAGCATCGACAGCTTGGACAACCAGGTGTAGTTATCCACAATGCGGAAGTTATCGGTGCCGAATAACCGCTCCATTTGGGCTGTGAGTTTCTTTTTGTTTTCATTGATGGTGGCCATCGTCTGCAGCACCCGTTCGGAGTTGCGGCCAGAGGGATCACCGATTGAGCCAGTGCCGCCGCCAATCAAGATGACCGGTTTGTGCCCCATGAGCTGGAACCGTTTGAGCATCATGAAAGGAATCAGGTGCCCAACATGTAGCGAATCCCCGGTTGGATCCGTGCCAACATAAATACCGACATGTTTTTCCGAAGTCAGCTTCCGCAAGCCTTCCTCATCGGTTAATTGATTCAGCGCCCCGCGCCATGCTAATTCATCCAAGATATTTTCTGCCATGATATCCTCCTGTTTTATGACCAAAAAAAGTCCCTGCTTGCATTTGCAAACAGGGACGAAAAGTTTCCGCGGTACCACCCACATTATGGCCAAGGCCATCACTCTTGATGGGTAACGGCCATCAGCCAAGACCACAAAGGTAGGTGTAATTCGCTAACCAGAGAAGATCGACTCGCACCGGCCGCCGACTCGCTGAGGCATCCCCTGATCTGCTACTGAAACTACTGGTCAAATATTGCTCTCAGTATCCCATGCGCAAGGGTAAAAGTCAATCGCTGCGCGGTTCAGCAAGGCGGTGTGGCCTAATTGGCAGCACGTTTCTCCAGCAGCGTCGTCAGCCGTTCCAGCCGCGCGATGGTGTCATCCAGCGTCAGGTAATAATAGACAATATTGCCGACCTGGCGACTATTAACCATGCCCAGCTCATGCAATTGCTTCAGGTGATGCGACGTTGCCGGCTGCGACAAGTCAATCATTCGGGCCAGATCATTGACCTTCATGCCATGAACCGTCGGATTTTGCCCGAGGATCATCAGCAATTTTTGCCGACTGGCATTAGCAAGGGCAGCGAGATGCCCACTATCTTGGTTCAATTCTTTCAAAGCGGCCGTTTGGACCGGGGACAAATCGTTCACGCTAATCCCCTCCTCGTTATGAATATAATCACTATAGCGTTTATAATAACTCAATTTAAAACCGGGCGAACATTAAATTAAGGATAATTTTCTTTGCCTTTGTTTATGAAAACGGTTACGCTTGAATTGATGACTTACCACGTACTGACGGGCAAATTCGTCCGAGGAGGAACGACAAATGACAACTTCAATTGAGTTCGACGGGCTGGGCGCTAAAAACACCCTCACCATCTATGAAGGCGGCGAAACTGGCACCTTTGATAAGAGCATTGCCTTAGTTTCTGCTTATGCCAAACTGCTTTCGTTTTACGATGAGCACTCGCTGCTGACCCAAATCAACCAACAGGCCGGGATTGCCCCAGTGCACATTCCCGTGCGACCAATTTTCAATCTTATTGCGCGGGCTGTGGCTTGGAGCAAACGTGGTCTGGGTTACAATGCTTTGATTGGGCCGTTAGTTGGGTTATGGCATATCGGCTTTGATGATGCCAGCGTGCCTAGTAGTGATCGCATCAAAGAGCGACTTGCTTTGACCGATCCAGATAAAGTGATTTTGGACTCGGAAGCCCAAACTGTTTTTCTCAGTAAACCTGGCATGTCCCTGGATCTCGGCGGGATTGCCAAAGGCTTTATCATTGATGAAATGGGTAAGCTCTGGCAGCAGCGCGGCGTCACCGGCGGCCTAATCGATTTGGCTGGCAACCAACTGCTGTTCGGCAACAGCGAACAAGGCGTGCCGCTGTGGCAGGTGCCAATCACGGACCCCCGCGAACCTGGCAATCCGCCAATTGCCACCTTAACCACCGGTCCAAAAGCCGTCGTTACCACCGGGATTTATTTCCGCCACTTTGACCGCCGCGGCCATGTTTACCACCACCTGCTTGATCCACAAACCGGCAGTCCAGTTGATTCCGACATGGCCAGCATCACTGTCGTCGCTGACTCCGCAGAAAAAGCCGACGTGCTTTCTTCCGTGGGCTTTTACGCCGGCATTCCGGCTGGCTTTGATGTGATTGAGGATGAAGCCGCGGAAGCGATTTTCATCACCAAGGCCACCCAAATCACCCAAACCAGTGGCCTACGGGAAACCTTGATGCCCACCATGGGCCACTAACCTCAGTTAAACTTAAGCGCGCTGCGTCAACTTTGCTGGTTGATGCGGCGCGCTTTTGCGTAGCAGCCAAACTAAGATTTAAGGGTGAAGGTTTGTAGCACCTGATTATGCGCTTGGATTAAGGCAGTGGGCAGCAGTCCTTGCACGGCTGGCGGCAGCCCTGTTGCCGGCGCTGGTGGGCTAAACAAAAGCGCCTCATTGGTGGGATTAAAGTAGGCCACCACCACCTGCGCAACATTTTTCCGCACAATGACCAATCCCGCCCCAATGGCAAAGGTCCAAAACGCAGCGGCACCATGCAGCGCCGGCAATTGCCGCCAGCGCGTCGCTTCGTCATATAAGGCCTTGGTGGCGGCGTCTTCATGCCCCCAGGGATAGTATTTACGATTTTGCGGATCGCGGCCGCCGGTCAGTCCCGCCTCATCCCCGTAGTAGATGACACGGTTGCCCGGCAGCACCGTCCACAACAACACTGCTTGGCGCAACTGAGCGGCCTCTGGCAACAACGTTTTGAGTCGCTGCGTATCATGCGTTCCCAAGCTGGTGAAATTATAGGCGAACACTGCCGGTGGGTAATTCGCCTGCAGCGTCAGCAGGCGCTGAGCCACCGCAGCGGCAGGCATTTGGCCGGCCGCAAATTGCACCATCAGCTCACGTTGCGGATAATTCATCACGGCCTGCAGTGACTCACCCAGCAGGTAGGGTTTGCGCTGGCCATAAGCCACCTTGTTGGAGGCATCCTCCCACACCTCACCAATCAGCACTCGGTCCGGATACTGATCCAGCAACTGACGAATTTGCGCCACAAAGGCGGTATCGAGCTCGTCCACCACATCCAGCCGCCAGCCGTCCACCCCCAGGCCGGTCCAATAACCGATGACTGAATCCGGTCCACCAGCGATAAAGTCGTGGAACGACCGGCTGGTTTTATTGATGGCCGGCAGATCCGCCACGCCCCACCAACTGGCATAATCGTCGGGATAATGCTTAAAAGTGAACCAATCATAGTAAGGACTCGTTGGCGATTGTGCGGCGCCGACGGTAGGATAGTGACCCAACGCGTTAAAGTAGCGCGAATCTCGGCCCACATGATTGAACACCCCATCCAAAATCAGGCGCATGCCGCGCTGATGCAGACCTGCCACTAAGGCCTTGAACGCTGACAGGTCGCCTAACATCGGGTCGATGTGGAAATAATCCGCCGTGTCATAGCGATGATTGCTGGCGGCTTCAAAAATCGGGCTTAAATATAGCGCCGTGTAACCCTGCTGCTGCAACCAATCGAGCTTAGCGGTGATGCCGGCCAGATTGCCGCCGTAAAAATCCCATCGCACTACTTCGCCAGCGGCATCTTTGACGTAATACGGATCATCAGTGAGCTGACCATACAAAAAACTATTGGCTTTCGGCGCCAGCACCCGACCATCCGGGATGCCGTTATTGAAGCGGTCGACGAAGATGTGGTAAATTTGCGCATCCTGATACCAGGTGGGCATAGCGTCAAAACTGGCAGCCACGGTTAGTTGATAGGGCTGCACCTGCGAAAGCTCTGCCACCACCTGGGCGGGTCCACCGAGCCCGGCCGTGTTGGCACTCAGAAAACGACCATCACCCAAGGCGAAAGCATAAAACCACAAGCCAGGCGTCGAAGGCGTCACCGTGATCGTAAAGCCCCCCGCCACCTGCGTCATGGCGATGGTGGCATAATCCGCGCCATCTTTGGCCAGCAGCAGACTCGCCGTCGCTTGATCCTCGCCATGCAAGGTCAACGTCACGGCAGTATTCACCCTGATAGCGGTGCTGGGTGTCCGATCGTGAAAGGAATCGTATTCCATCACCTTCACCTAGCTTTCAATCGGCTGGCTGGGCAGCACCTGCCAGATATCGCGGCCATAGCGTTCAACGGTAAAATCGGCCGAGAATTGGCCACTGGCAGCAATGTTAGCCAGTGCCAGCTTGGCCCAGGCCTTGGGCTGCGCCCACAGTTGATCCAGCTTGCGACTGGCAGCCACATAACTGGCAAAATCCGCCAACACAAAATAGCTATCATTGTAGTCCAACAATTCAGTGCGAATCATCCGCCCCTCGGATTCAACCCCCGGAATCGAACCATCCGTCAGCATATCCACAATGCGATGCAGCGTCGGATCCGCTTCATACTGGGCGGCCGCCCGGTACGATTGGTTTTGCTGCGCAAAGGCCACCTGCTCACTGGTTAAGCCAAAAGTGGCCATCGCCCGTTCGCCGGCCGCTTGGCGGATTTCGATATTGGCCCCATCAAGCGTCGCCAGCGTAATCGCACCGGTGGCCATCAGCTTCATGTTCGAGGTACCCGAAGCTTCGGTGCCAGCCAGCGAGATTTGCTCCGAAATGTCCGCTGCCGGCACAATTTGTTCGGCTAGGGTGACCCCGTAATTTGGTAAAAAGGCCACTTGCAAGCTTTGGTTGACGGCGGAATCATGATTCACCATGTCCGCCACGGCGTTCATCAGTTTGATCACCGCTTTGGCGTATTGATAACTTGGAGCCGCTTTAGCCCCAAACACATGGACCCGCGGCGGCCGCTTTTCCCCTTTTTTCAGGGCTAAGTATGCTTCCAAAATCCCAAACACATGGAGCAGCTGCCGCTTGTACGCATGCAGGCGTTTGATTTGGACGTCGAACATCGCCTCTGGATTGACTTTGAGCCCCAGTTGATGCTCAATCACCTGCGCCAACCGCTGTTTATTCGCCAACTTGGCGGCATTCAGGGCCATCAAAAACTCATCGTTATTTTCATACTGGCTGAGCCGGCGCAGCAACATGGGATCGCGCCGCCAAGGTTGGCCGATTTTGGTATCGATCAATTGCGCCAGCGGCTCATCGGCTAACTGCACCCACCGCCGGGGCGTGATGCCATTGGTCTGGTTGCTGAAGCGCTCGGGAAAAATCGTGTATAAGTCTTTGAGCACCCGGGTTTTCAGTAGCTGACTATGCAGTTTGGCCACGCCGTTGACGGCATGGCTACCAATGACTGCCAGATAAGCCATCCGCAGCTGGCCATCCCCCAACGGTGCCACGCGATTGACCAGCAAGTCCCCGTACTGCTGGTGGTAACGAGCGCGGAAGCGGCGGTCGATTTCACCGGCGATCTGATACAGCCGCGGCAGAAGCCCGGCAAACATCGACTCTGGCCAAGTTTCCAAGGCCTCAGCCATCAGGGTGTGGTTGGTGTAGCTCAGCGTGGCCACGGTCAGCCGCCATGCCTCGTCCCAATCGAGCTCCTCTTCGTCGAGCAAAATGCGCATCAACTCCAGCACCGCCATGGCGGGATGGGTGTCGTTGATGTGAATCGCCACGAATTTCGGCAACAGGTTCAGTTCCTGATGGAATCGCTTAAAATGCGTCATAATGCTTTGAATGCCTGCCGACACGAAGAAATACTCCTGCCGCAGCCGCAATTCGCGCCCGGCGCTGTCAGAGTCATCAGGATAAAGAATTTGGGTAATGGCATCCACCCGCGCTTTATCGGCCAAATTATGGGCCCGACCAGGCACGCTTTCCGCTTGCCACAGCCGCATCGTGTTCACTACGCCGGTGCGATAGCCAACCATCGGCGTGTCATAAGGCACCGCCAGCACATCATCGGTGTTGTGATAAATGGCCTGCAAGCTGCCATTAGCCCGCGGTCTGAGCTCGACTTGGCCGCCGTATTTAATAATCACAGCGCGATTTTCTTTGCGGGTTTCCCACATATTCGGCTCGCGCAACCAGTCATCTGGCAGCTCCACTTGGTAGCCATCAACGAAACGCTGCTGAAACAGGCCATATTGGTAACGAATCCCATTGCCGTTACCTGCCATCCCCACCGAAGCCATGCTGTCCAAAAACGCACTCGCCAGCCGGCCCAAACCGCCATTGCCGAGCCCGGGATCCACTTCTGCCGCATAAATGGCGGCCGGGTCTAAACCGAGCTCGCGCAGCCCGGCCTCCACCGTGTCCTTGATGCCAAGGTTCAGCAGATTGGAGGCCATGAGGCGCCCCGGCATGAATTCAATGGAAAAATAATACACTTGCTTGGTTTGCTTCGCGTCTGCCTGTGCCTTGGTAGCGGCCCACTGTTTGCCGTAATAGCCTTTGATCGTGACCGCCACGGCTTGATATTGTTGCTGCGTGGACAGATGCGTGAGTTCATCCGCAAACAAACCCAGTGCATTGTCGTGAAGGCTCCGCATAAATGCCTTTGTCGTGAGCAAAAAAATCCCTCCTTACCTCGCCAGTCTGACTACCCGCCGCAGTGTTGCCACTGATTCCTTGGCGTTTAGCCTTGCAACCGCTGATAACCGGCCAAATATTGCTTAGCGGCTTTGGGCCAAGCAAAATCTGCCGCCATGGCTTGCTGCTGCAACTGCTGATACGCTGCCGGCTCAGCCCGGTACACCTGGGCGGCCCGCACCAGCGTATCAATCAAAACTTGCGGCGTGAAATCGTAATACGAAAACCCAGTGCCGGCGCCGGTCGTAGCGTCATACGGGGTCACCGAATCACGCAGACCGCCGGTTTCATGCACAACGGGCAAGGTGCCGTAACGCATAGCCATCATCTGGGCCAGCCCGCTGGGTTCAAAGGCGCTTGGCATCACGAAAAAGTCAGCCCCGGCATAAATTTGCTGGGCTAAAGCTTCATCAAACTTGACTAAACTAGCCACCTTGCCGGCAAACCGATCGCGCAAGGTATTAAAACCCACTTCTAGCTCGGAATCGCCGGTGCCAAGCATCACCACTTGAATGTCCTCGCCTGGTAGCAGCACATTCAGCGCCGTCAACAACTGATCCATACCTTTTTGCCGGGTCAGCCGCGACACAATACCAAATAACGGCACTTTACGTTGGGGCAAGCCCACACTGCGCTGCAAAGCGCGCTTATCCTTGGCTTTGCCGCTTAAATCACTGGCCGTGTAATGCGCAGGCAGATGTTTGTCCGTGGCTGGATCATAAAGCTGAGTATCGATCCCGTTCAAGATTCCAACCAATTTACCTGCCTGCTTGCGCAAAGTACCATCGAGATGTTCGCCAAACTGCGGGGTTTGAATTTCCCGGGCATAGCTGGGGCTCACCGTCGATACCAAATCAGCGAAGTTAATGCCGCCTTTAAGGAAATTCACGGCCCCATTTTGCGCATACCCATCATCGTGAAAGAACTGACGGCCAATGCCAAACACATCGGTGAGTACTGCCGGTGGGAACCAGCCTTGAAATTGCAGGTTATGAATGGTCAGCTGAGTTTTAATGCCTTGATAAGGCGTAATCCAACTGTATTTGTCCTTTAGCAGCACCGGAATGAACGCGGTGTGCCAGTCATTGAGATGCAAGACGTCAGGAATAAAGTCGATGACCTGTAGCATCTCGATAATCGCCATTTGGAAAAAGCCAAACCGCCCGCCATCATCCCAGTACCCATACAGCCCTTCGCGCCCAAAGAATTCCTCATTGTCGATGAAATAATACGGCACCGTGCCTAATTGGAGCTGCTTGATGCCCACATACTTCTGCTCGCCGCCAACCATGACGGTAAACTGGGCGACGTCTGACACTTGCGCGCGATATTGCGCGGGAAATAATTGCCCGTAGTATGGCAATACCACCCGAATATCGACCCCCGCCTGGCGCAAGGTCTTGGGCAGCGCATAGGCGACATCACCGAGCCCGCCGGTTTTATAAAACGGAACGCCTTCCGCTGCTGCAAATAAGACTTTCATTGTTACTGCCTCCTTACCGCTGCTCAATCAGCAGCGCGCCCATTGCTGGCAGAACCACTTCCACGCTATCAGGTTGATCACCCGCCGGCACCCCGCGCGTGCGCAGTGTTCGCTGCAGCCGCCGCCAGGTACCGCCAAAATGATAGCTCTCTGTATTCAGCACCACGGTATAGGTCCCACTGCGCGGCACCGGCACGATGAAATGTTGCCGTTCTTCTGGCATCAGATTCAGCGCCACCACGATGAAGTCTTGCCCTTTGCCCCGCCGAATGTAGCTCAGGTACTGATTGCTATCCCCAATGGTAATCTGAATACCCGCCGGCGAATGGTCGCGGGCCCAAAGACTTGGCGTGCGCCGATACAGTTTGTTGAGCGTTGCGGTGAATTGTTGCATCGCCGCGTTCAGCGGATCGGCCAAATCGCGCCATTCCAGCTGACTCCAATCCCGCCACTCCAAGAATTGCCCCCATTCGCTACCCATGAACAGCAACTTTTTGCCGGGAAAAGTCATCTGCCACACCATCATCGTCCGCAAGTTCGCAAACTGGTTATACCGGTCGCCAGGCATTTTGTGCATCAGCGACTTTTTGCCGTGCACCACCTCATCATGGGAAAACGGCAAGATGAACTGTTCGTTGTGCATATACACCCAGGAAAATGTCAGCAGATCCGGATGCGCCAGCCGCACGCTGGGATCGAGGCTGAAGTAGCGCAGCGTGTCGTTCATCCAGCCCATGTTCCATTTGTAGTTAAAGCCCAGCCCGCCAGCATCAACTGGCGCCGACACTTGCGGAAAGTCAGAGCTTTCCTCGGCAATCATCAACACATCAGGATGGGCGGCAAACACTTCCGTATTGAGCCGCCGCAAAAACGCAATACCTTCCAGGTTCTCGCGGCCGCCAGTTTGATTGCGATCGTGCTCTTTGCCTGCGTCGTAATCCATGTACAGCATGTTGGACACCGCGTCCACCCGCAGACCGTCGAGATGATAGACTTGCAGCCAAAACATCGCACTGGAAATCAAGAAACTCTGCACCTGGGTTTTGCCGAGGTCAAAATTCCAGGTGCCCCACCGCACGTTATCCGCGCGATGCGGGTCTTGATACTCAAAAGTCGGCGTCCCGTCAAACTGGGCCAAGGTATCGGTGTTACGAATGAAGTGTCCTGGCACCCAATCCATAATCACCCCCAGTCCCAACCGGTGCGCCGCATCAACAAACGCTTGAAACTCCGCTGGCGCTCCAAACCGGCTAGTCGGCGCATAGTAGCCCATTAATTGATAACCCCAGCTGGCATCAAGCAAATGTTCCATCAGCGGCATTAATTCGATGTGGGTGTACCCCATTTTCTTCACATAGGGCAAGACTTCATCGATTGCTTCTAAGTAAGTCAGGTAACTGCCGTCGTCATGGCGTTTGAACGAGCCTAAGTGCAGCTCGTAAATATTCAGCGGCTGGTCATAGGCCCGGCTTTGCTGGCGGTGCGCGAGCCACTTGCGATCGCGCCACTCGAAATCCAGCTCCGCCACTAACCGAGCGGCCGTGCCGGGTTTGCGCTCGAACGCAAAGGCAAACGGGTCGATTTTCTCTACCGTTTCGCCGCTACCAGTGGTGATTTGCACCTTGTAGAGCTGGCCCACTGCCGCGTCAAACGTGCCCTGCCACACCCCAGTTTCCTCAACCGCGGTCAGCGGCAGCGGCGTCCATGCTGAAAAATCCCCGACAATGGCCACCGCTTGCGCATTGGGCGCCCATACCACAAACCGCCATTGCCCTGGCGCGACTTGATGCGCCCCAAACCGGTGATACGCCTGCGTATCCTCCCCGCGATTGAACAGATACAGCCACGACAAAAGCTCCTCCACCATTGCCATCCCCTCGCTTTCTGTTAGCGTTTCCACTGGGAGTATAGCACGCGTTTGCGTTTTTCCCTCGCAATAAGCCTCGCTCCTGTGCCACGCAAAAAGGCCTACCACTTTGGCTGTGATAGGCCTAAACTGCCACGGGAAAGGGTGGCGTGGCGCCGGGACAGGGTGGTCCTGCTGCGGGGGCCGGCTGGAGCCAAACAGCGGTCTCCAGCCTCAACTTTGAGCCGACCATCGCGCTGGCGCGCTCCGTGTCGGCTCAAAGTTGCCCCCATTCACCACAGGAGCAGCCTGCAAAGGGCGCAGTCTCCTCGTGTGGTGAATGTTTCGCTGCTAGACCACCCCGTCCCTCTGCCGCACCACTATGCCCCGCTTGATAACAGTAACGAGCATGTGTTAATGCGTTGCGCGCAGACACCACTAAAAGCTGCTTCAGATCAATCATCAAAAGTTTCTGACTCGCTAACCCGGTTTCGCGTTCTCGATTAGCCAATGTAAAACGTCCTCTGTGCCCGAACACCCATGGTAACGGCCACTCTGCTCGCAGCAGCAAAACCATAGCGGTAATTTCGCTATCGAGCGGGGGCAGGTACGGCAGGCAGAGGGGTAAAAGTGGTCCTGCTGTGAAACGAAAAATACGGTAAGACTGCGCTTTTAGCAGGCTTACCGTATTTTTCGGGGACAATCCGGAGACTCGAAGGCGAGCACAGCGAGTCGAGGCTCCGGATTGAGGGCCGAGACCTTGGCTCGGCCCGGCCCCACTGCAGGGCCACTTTTGGCCCCGGCGCCTGCTGTGCCTGCCCCCGCGGCCCTAGTCAATTAGTCAAGTTGGGCGCCGTTGGAAGCAATGACTTGTTTGAACCAAGCGTAAGACTTCTTTGGAATGCGCTTGAGGTCACGCAAGTCAGTGTTGGTGCGGTTGACATAGACCATACCGTAGCGCTTGTCCATGTTGCCGCTAGAACTAGGAATATCAATCAGGCCCCAGCCGAGGTAGCCAATGACATCCACGCCATCTTGATACACGGCATCCTTGAGCGCCTGAATGTGGACGCGATGATAGTCAATCCGGTAATCATCCTGAATTTCTTTGCCGGTATAGGTTTCGCGAATGCCAATCCCATTTTCGATGGGGAACATTGGCAGGTGATACTGGTTATAGACCTTGGTCAAAATATCGCGGAAGCCAAGGGGATCGATGTTCCAGCCCCATTCGTTCACGCGCAAGCCTGGCACTGGTTCGCCGCCATAGTCCAGGTACTGGTTAGGAATGGTGTTGACTGGCACCTTGTCGGAGTTGATTTGGTCACTGCGGTAATAGCTGAAGGCGAAGAAGTCACTCTTCAGCGCCGCAAAGCTGGCCTTGTCTTCCTCGGTGAAGTCCATGTCGATGTCATGGGTTTTGACGAAATTCATCACTTCGGTGGAGTAGTGACCAGACGTGAAGACGTCAATCAAATTCTTGTTCAAAAATTCATCCAGCTGACGGGCATACATGATGTCCAGCGGCTTGGAGCTGGCAGGATACACTTCGCTGTAGGCCAACATGCCGCCGATTTTGGCCTCGGAATGCGCATGCAGGTAGTTGGCCACGCCGGCATGGGCAGCCATCACATGGTGGCTGATGGTGTAAAGCGCATTGGTGCTGCGTTCACCGTTTAAATCACCGGCAATGCGGTAGGCGTCGGACATGAAGTACAGGTTTTGTTCATTGAAGGTAATCCAATACGGCACCCGATCAGCAAATTCGTCGACCATTTTGGCGCCGAAGCGAATGAAAGCCTCAACGACATGGCGACTGGCAAAGCCGTTATACTTTTCAGCCAGCGCCAGCGGCATATCGAAGTGATACAGACAAATCATTGGGGTGATGCCGGCCTTAATCAACTTGTCGATCAAGTCGGAATAGAACTTGATACCTTCTTCGTTGAAGTCGCCATCCCCAGTTGGGCACACGCGACTCCAGGAAATTTGGAACCGATAGCAGTTCATGCCTTGATTGGCCATCAGCGCAATATCTTCGTCATAGCGGTGGTAGTCATCAACGGCGACGTGCCAGTCGGAAGCGTCCTTAGTGGCTGGCCGTACGTCATATACTGATTTGCCTTTGCCGCCTTCATCCCAGGCGCCTTCGGTTTGCATACTGGAGGTCGAATTCCCCCACAAAAATCCTTTTGGCAATGCTTGACTCATGAGCTACATCCTCCTATCTTGTATTCGCTACCATTGTGCCATGTCTTCCCGGAAAATAAAAGCCTTTTCTTTTAAAAAGTATATACATATTTTTCTCGTGGATTGTTTTGCCGGTTAAGTACGGTACAATAGAAACGACAAGTCGGCTCAGGCCCAAGGAGGGGTTCCGATGTACAAATATCAACAAATTGCTAATCAACTGCGCCAGGCCTTCACCACCGGGGCTTATGCGCCGGGTGCGATGCTCCCCGACCAAGAGGCGCTGGCCAAAACGTATAACACCACGCGCATCACCATTCGCAAAGCCTTGCAGCTGCTGATTGTGGAAGGCGTCGTTTATTCCAAGCGCGGCTCAGGCACTTTTTTGCGGAAAGACTTCAAGCCTGATGACGGCGCGGCTCGCACCACCATTGATGATCCACTCGGTACCACCGCTACGCAGCGCGGACACCAGGTCACAAGCAAGGTGCTGGAATTTGCCGCCCGCATGCCAGCTCCGGATGAACAAGAAGCCCTGCTCATTGGCGCCAGCGACCCGGTTTATGTTATTCGGCGCGTGCGCTATGTCGATGGCAAGATTTTTTCCTATGAGCACACCATCATGCCCACCAAAGTCATCGTGCTGACGGAAGCGATGCTGGAAGGCTCGATTTACCGCCAGCTCCACGAAGCCGGCATCCGCGTCGCCGGCTCTCACCGCCGGGTCTACGCGATTAAAGCAACCGCCGATGACGTTGAAGCCCTTGGCGCCAAGCTAAACGACCCGGTGCTGGTCATCAAGCAAACGAGCTACACCGACGAAGGCGAGCCGTTCGAATACTCCGAAAGCCACTTCCCGTACGCAACCAGTAGCGTCATCGCCGATGTCGAAATCGACCCCCTGAACCAAGGCTAATGGTGTAACGGCCAGGCGTTTCGCCGGCGGTGAGCTCCGCTTGGCGGGGGCGCTGGCTGTGCGGCCGGTCCGAGCCAAAGACCGGTCTCGAACCTAAAGTTGAAGCCAGCCTCGCTTTGCTCGATGCTGTCTCCAACTTTGCCGCGATTAGCTCTGGGAAGCCCGGTGCCAAAAACGCGCCGGTCTTCCTGTCGCTAATCGATTCACCGCCAGTCCGCCGCCAAGCTCCGCCCACCACCATCGAAACGCCTTCCACAGGTGCACAGCTCATCGCTGTTTTAGTCGATAGTACGACTGATTAGATACACCATTCGCTAACTGGGCAACAATTATCATGACAAATCACTAGGACAATTTAGCTATAGAACTATATAGAGATAAGATGGCATCCCACCGCCTTATCTCTTTTACTATCCGTATGCAGACGAGCATTCAACGCAAGGGCAGAGCTATTCGGCGCGATTCTCCCCAGTCACCCGCTATCTAGCGGGGTGCGGTGGTGGACGGAGCTTGGGGCGTGAGGCCAGCAGTGAAACGATGACGACTAGTCAAACTGCGGTTTTTGCAGGTTGACCAGTCGTTATCGCGGCAGTTTTGAAGACGCACAGGAGCGCCAGCGACTGCGGCTTCAAAACTAGGTTGGAGACCGCTCTTTGGCTCCAACCGGCCGCACCGCAAGCCTCGCGCCTCAAGCGGAGCCCACCGCCGCCGCACCCCGCGGCCCGTATCAAAAATGCCTCGGTTCATTATGAGCCGAGGCATTTTTAATCCGATTAGGCTTGGGTCGCCGCGGTTTGCGGAATGTCAGCGGTAGAGAGGATGGTTTGGTTCTTGCCGATGACCAGCGGCTGGTCAGGCGTGCCGGCTAGGGTTAGGTTCGGTCCGATGACGACGCCTTTGTCCAAAATCACGTTGCTCAACTTGGAACCATTAGCGATTTTGCCGCCTTGCATGATCACACTGTTGTCCACGGCAGCGCCTTGGTGCACCACCACACTGCGGAAAATGACGCTGTGGTTGATCTGGCCTTCGATGTACGACCCCGTACCGAGCAAACTGTTTTCGACTTTGGCGGTGCGCGCGAAGAAGGTTGGCACCTCGTTTTTGCTCTTGGTCAGCACTGGCACCGCCGAGAACAACAACGCCTGGTAATTCGCCTCATCCAGCATCCCCAGTGAATAGTCGAAATACCGCTGTAGCGAGGTAATGCGGGCCAAATAGCCGGTGTACTCAAAGGCATTGGCGTTGTTGGCGACCACGTAATCTCGCAGCAACGCCGGCAGCGGCCGGAAGGTATCGTTCTCAGCTGCGGCATCCAAAATATCAATCAAATCCGGCGTCGCCAGCAAATAGGTATCCATAAAACTCGGCACCTTGCCATCGGCGTCAGCTGGTTCGCGCCGGGCCTCAGTCGGCACCACCGCGCTGGCCGTGCCTTGCTCCGATAAAGTCAGCGTCCAATCGCTCGGCGCCATTTCCGCTTCGGCCAGCTTCTTATACACGACGGTCACCGGGGCATCACCGGCTTGGTGATAAGCCAGCACCGCGGCCAAATCGACCGACGCCACATTGCGACTGCCAATGATCACGGTGTAAGGCGCCCCACTGCGCCGCAAGAAGGTCGTGTAGTCGTCAAAATAGCGATGCCGCAGCTGCGAGTCGGAATAATCCCGCGTGGCCATGTACGGAAACATGAACACGCCGCCTTGAATCAGGTCCAAATTCCAGGATGAACCGTCCCGGACATGATCTTGTACCGAGCGAGCAGAACGCGGCATAAACAACGCCACACTGTGCACCCCGGCATGTGCCACCGCACTCAGCGGAAAATCCAACAACCGGTAACGCCCAGCAAACGGTAAGGTGCCGACTGGCCGGTAAGCAGTCAGTGGGCGCAAGGCATCATCCTCCTCGTTCAAGTCGATGATGGCTGCCATTTCTCCTTGAGTCATGCTTTCTCCTTTCTGCCGACGACTTCGCCGTAGCCAACTACGGCAATGTTTTCAGCGTCACCAAGCACATCACCGTTATCGCCCACCACGGCATTTTCGCCGATGATGGCATGGTCGATGTGCACATTTTTGCCAATGACAGCATTCGGCATAATCATCGAGTCCACGATTTGAGCGCCTTCACCGACTTTGACATTTTGGCTCAACACGCTGTGGGTCACGGTGCCGGCGATGTACGAGCCATCTGTCACCATCGACTGCGTGACATGCGCCGCCTTGGTCAAAAACATCGGCGGCAGCGCCTCAGCCTGAGAGAAGATCCGCCAATTGCGGTCGGCAATGTGCAGGCTGTTATTCGGCGACAGAAATTCCATGTTGGCTTGCCACAGCGACGCAATCGTCCCGACGTCTTTCCAATAGCCTTGGAAGGCATAGGCGTATGTCGGTTCGTTATGTGCCAGGTAAGCCGGAATTACATCATGGCCAAAGTCTTCCAAGGTGCCATCAGTGGCGTAGCTTTCCGATAGGTACCGACGCAAGGTGGGCCAATCAAAAATGTAAATGCCCATCGAGGCCAGATTCGACTTGGGCGCCTCGGGTTTTTCCTCAAAGGCGATGATGCGGTCAGTGTCGTCGGTGTTCATGATGCCAAACCGCGGTGCCTCGGCCATGGGCACTGGCATCACCGCCACGGTCAAGGCGGCATGTTTAGCCTTGTGGGCGCGCAGCATTTTGGCGTAATCCATTTTGTAGATATGATCACCAGACAACACTAATAGGTACTGCGGATCATAAGCATCGATGTAAGCAATGTTTTGGTATATCGCATGGGCGGTCCCTTCAAAAAACTTCGCCCCTTCGCTGGAAGCGTAGGGCTGCAAAATGGTGACACCGGCGCCGGTTTCGTTCAAACCCCAGGCGCCGCCATTTTGAATGTGGCGATTGAGTTCCAGCGGCTCGTACTGGGTGATGACCCCCACGGTATTAATGCCGGAATTGCTCAAGTTGCTCAACGTAAAATCAATAATGCGATAACGCCCACCGAAAGGTACCGAGGGCTTGGCTGTCGTTTTGGTTAGCTTGCCTAAGCGCGTTCCCTGCCCCCCGGCAAGTATCATCCCCAACATTTCCGTGCTCATTTTGCTCCTCCTCGGCCGCAGTAGCGGCTCCCTCCTAACTTGCCCGTCAATAAAGCGTTCTCAATTTTCTTTGTCAAGCCACCACCCCGTTTTCTCACGGAGAGCGTAGCACGGAATAAGGTAAAAACCTATCAATAAGCCTTGGCGCACAACAAAAAAGCCGTCCCAAAATTGGACGACTGCAACTGGTTTAATTGAGCGAGCCACCATGCACCTCGGTGGCTTCCACTGCCAAGATAAACGCTGCGGCATCGAGTTGGTGAATCTGGTCGATCAACGCGCGGAAGTTGGTTTGCTCCACCACCACCATCAGCATTTCCTGCGGCTGACCGGAAAAACCGCCTAGCACTTGATGAATGGTCAGGCCATAATCGCCCGTCGCGGTCAGCGCCTGCTTCAGGGCGGGTAGCTGACTGCTCATGACATACACGGCTTTTTTACGGTCCAGCCCGGTTTCAACGTAATTCATCACCAGACTGCTCAGGCCCACGGCGAACACGGCCAAGATAAAGGCTTCCAGCCCGGCCACTGGAATGTTGAGCAAGCAGATCACAAAATCAATGGCGAACAACCCGACTGCCGGTTTGACGTTGAAATATTTTTTGAAAATCAGTGGCGGCACCGTGGTCCCGCCGCTGGAAGCGTCGATGCGGTAATTCAGCGCCACCCCGACGGCAAAAATCACACTCCCGACCATCACCGCGAGCAGCCGATCTTCAACAATCATGCGCTGCGGCGTCAGGGCCAAGAGCACCGGTAGCAAGATACTGCCGGCCAGAATGCGGCGAAACGTCCCGCGGCCCAGTAGCCACCAGGCCAGCGCCAGCATTACGGCATTCACTGCCAAAGTCGTGGCGCTTAAAGGAATGCCCACCAGCTCTTGCACAATGATGGCCAGACCAGTCGCGCCCCCAGCCGCCACGCCATGCGGGGCGTAGAACAAATTGATACTGATGGCGATCAGTTCCAGGGCCACCAGCATGATCAGGCCGCGCTTAAGGGTGGGTTTAAGTTTGGGCATGGCGTTCCTCCTTTGGTCAGGTCGTTAACTGTTAGCTTATATAACTACTCTACCAAAGATTATCATTGTCCGCTAGTTAGCCGTTGCAGGCGCGCTTTGAGCAAGCAGATTTGGACTTGCAGCTGATGGCCAATATCCGTTTCCGCCACGGTTCGCCGCCGCGCTTCGGTTTCCACCACCCGCCTGGTCGACACAATGTCGGTCAGATGCGCAATCGCATCTTGGCGCGAAACAAACGGTTGATGCGCCACCAGTTGCATTCCATAGGAATTGTCCAGCAAGGTGTAGCCGCCAATGCCAGTGGTTTTCTGGTAGGGCCTTGAGAAGCCCCCATCGATCACGAGCATCTGGCGATTGGCCATGATGGGCGAATTGCCTTTTTTCACTGGGGTGTGGCCGTTAATGACATGCCCGCGCTCACCGTCCAGCCCAAACGTCCTTAGCAATTTTTGGACAAATGCCTGCTCATGACGCAATCGATAGTAAGGATTGGGATGTTCATTATGCGCCGCTTTATCGTCGATGAAATAGCGTTCAAAGGTGGTCATTTTCTGTTTACCAAACAGCGGTGAGTACGGGCCAGTCCATAAATACCACAGCAAATCGTTGGCTAAACTACCAGGCTCCGGATTTTGGTAGGCTTTAACCAGATTAGTGCCGAGCAGATCAAACAACGCCGCCCCCCGATAGGTCTTGCCGGCCAGGGTTAACCCGACAAACTCACCGGCCTCATCGACTGGCACACAGCCGTGAATCAACAGGTTACCATTAGTTTTGCGGTACATGCTGCCATTTTCGACCAAGAAGTCCATGTGGCGATGCAACTTTTCCGAATGAATGAATGCCTGTACTAGTTGATCAATCACCGACTGTTCCATTGCGGTCAGCCGGTATGGATCCGCCGGGTCGACCAGGTCAAAGCAGCCATTCGTGAGTGCATAGGTCTGGCCGTCAATCGTGATGCTCTGGCGGTCCGAGCTAAGCTTGTCCAGGAGCAAACGGTCCGCCATGCCAAATTCTGGGCGCCGCTTGATCACTGGGCCTTCCAGTTTCAGTTGAATGATCAAAATGGCCTGGTGAATCTGGGTAATGGCACGCCGCTCGCCCTCGCTGAGCGTGGTGCCAGCGGGGACTTTCGGTTGAAACGCAGGATTGTCCCCATCATAGCGCTCCCCCAGCTGGGCGAGGTGGCGCAGGTTGATGCCATAAGTGTCTTCCAAAATATCCAAGTTCGCATAGCGGGCGCAGATTCGCACCAAGTTCGCGATATTCAGCGCCGAACCAGCGGCCCCACCAAGCCATAAAATATCATGATTACCCCACTGGAAATCGACATGCCCGCGGCGCATCAACGCCTCAACCACCCGGTGCGGCGCCGGCCCCCGATCGTAAATATCACCGATAATGTGAATTTGATCCACCGTTAGTTGCTGGATGGTGTGCGCAGTGGCCTCAATCCAGGCCGTCACCTGCCCCAGGCCAATCAGATTTTGAATGATGGCCCAGTAATAGGCCCGCTTATCTGCCGCTTGCGGGTCGTTGAACAAAAGCTCTTCGGTAATATACACGAACTCTGGCGCCAAGGCTTTGCGCACCTTCGAGCGGGTGTACTTCGTCGCAGTGTACGCCAACAGTTGCGCCAGCCGCAGCGCCTGGTCGCGGTACCATTGTTCCAGCTCGGCTGGCGCCAGCGCAGCCTGGGCGCGCGCCACCATTTCGCTGGGATAATAGACCAAAAAGGCAAACTGCTGGCGGGTTTGCTCGGTCATTTGGCCGCCAAAACATTCACTGATTTTCGTTTTGACATTGCCGCTGCCATTGCGCAAGACATGGGAAAACGCATCGTACTCCCCGTGAATGTCACTCATGAACGCTTCGGTGGGCTTCGGCAAATTCAAAATAGCACTTAAGTTGATCAACTCGGTGGTGATAGCTGGCACCGTCTGAAACGGCGCCGTGGGATCCTGGCTCATGCTCTGCCTCCTCTGTCATTTCGACTATGCGTTTGACTGTAGCACAGAACCAGCCGTAATTAAAACGTTGTCATTCGGCTTGAAGACTTCTTAATCGTTGTATTACTTTTTTGAATTATCTGTTGTAATCGGTTTCAATTCGTGATACATTGTGAGCGTGATAGTTGTAGACAACTAAATAACACCACATACAAGGAAGTGCTCATCATGACAAACACCACGCCAGCCAGCGTCGCCATGCTTAAAGTGATTGAAGCTTGGGGCGTTAAACATATTTTCGGTTACCCCGGCGGTTCTTTTAATTCCACGATGTCTGCGTTGGAACAGGAAAAAGAACGCCTTCAATACATCCAGGTCCGCCATGAACAAGTGGGCGCGTTAGCCGCCGCGGCTGACGCCAAGCTGACCGGCAAAATTGCGGTCACCTTCGGCTCCGCCGGCCCTGGTGCCACCAATCTGCTCACTGGGCTGTACGACGCCCGCGAAGACCACGCGCCGGTGCTGGCGCTGATTGGCCAGGTGCCACATGACAAAATGAACTACAACTTCTTCCAGGAATTCGACGAAAACCCGATTTTTGCCGATGTCTCCTGCTACTGCCGCACTGTCATGACGCCAGAAAGCCTGCCTTATGTCGTGGACAAAGCCATTCGTGAAGCCTACAAACACCGCGGCGTGGCGGTCGTCATCATCCCTAACGACTTCGGCTACGTGCAAATCCCTGATGTGCCCT
Organism: Lacticaseibacillus salsurivasis; assembly: GCF_036246225.1. Lineage (NCBI taxonomy): Bacteria > Bacillati > Bacillota > Bacilli > Lactobacillales > Lactobacillaceae > Lacticaseibacillus > Lacticaseibacillus salsurivasis. Next base: position 28,919 of record NZ_BTTP01000007.1, on the reverse strand, counting down.
ACAAGAGCACCTCACCGACGGATAACAAGCCGCAGCCGGAACCAGCAGCCACCGATGAAGAAGTCGATCAGGTGCTGGCCATGCTCAAAACTGCCAAGCGGCCGGTTATTCACGTCGGCCGTGGCATTAAAAACGGCGGCGATCAGCTGATTGAACTATCTAAGAAGCTGCAAATTCCGCTGATTATGACCGGTTTGACCAAAGGCCTGCTGTCCGAAGATTACGAAGGCAACCTCGGCCCGGTTAACCGCGCTGGCTCCAAAGCTGCTAACGAAATCATGGACATTGCCGACTTAGTAATCGCCTTGGGCACGGACTTCCCATTTGCCAATAATGTCTATACCCGCCATGACTTCAAGTTCATTCAGGTCGATCATGACGAAGCGCAATTTGGCCGCCACCACTACCTCGACCTTGGCGTCTGGGCCAATGCTACTCAGTTTGTGAACAAGATGCTTGAGCGCAGCCAGCCAGAGCCAGCTTCCGCCTTTTTCCAAGCCGCTGTGGCGGACCAAAAGAACTGGCAGGCTTACCTCAAGAAGCTCGCCACGCGCGACACCGATCCGCTTGAATTCGAACCCGTCTACAACGAACTCAATCGCATCGCCAACGACCGCACCGTGGTGTCCTTGGACGTCGGTGACAACACCATCAACTTGCTGCGATACATGAACGTGAAGCCAACCAACAAGTGGGTTGTTTCTGCCTTGTTCGCCTCGATGGGCGCCGGCATCCCTGGCGCCATTGCCGGGGCGCTGAGTTTCCCTGACCGGCAAGTGGTGTCCATTTCTGGGGACGGGGCGTTCTCCATGGTCATGCAAGATCTGATCACCGAAAAGAAATACCACCTGCCAATTTTGAACATCGTTACTTCCAACACCACCTTAGGCTTTATCCGCGACGAGCAAGCTGATATTCCGGGCATGCATGATTACAGCGGCATTGACCTGGAAGACCAAGACTTTGTCAAAATCGCGGAGGGCATGGGCGTCGAAGGCGTCACTGTGACTAAGAGCGACGATTTAAAGGCCGCTTTTGATCAAGCAGCGGCCGTGCTCGCCGCCGGCCGGCCTTTTGTCATCAATGCCAAAATCACCTTGAAGCGTGGATTCCCAGTTGAAGCGCTGAAAGTTGCAATCAAAGATGGCCGCGTGGTCGAAACCGTCGATCCGGCGTTCAACGCCAATGACGTTGAGCACCATGTCGATGACCTCCAAGGCCTGTTCGATTACTACGACGGTGAGGAACTCAAACCGCTGCAGCACTTTCTCGATGAAGCGCAGGTCACCCTCTAGTCGCATTCCTTATCACAGTTACCTTCTACTTTTGCCGAAGCAGAATTCGCGCCGCCTGGCCAAGTGCCAGACGGCGTTTTTTGAATCTAGGCTGCGAACAAAGGCGGGCTTAGCCCGACAGCCAGCCTAGCTCAAGGCCTTGCCGCCTGTTTTTGGCGTCGAGGCCTTGGGCGTAGCTGGATGCTCGGGCGGTGCCTTGGCGAGCGCAACTATTGAGGCTGCAAGCAAAGGCAGGGTTAGCCAGATGGCCAGGATAGTCGCGCTGCGCGAGGCCAACGCCGGAGTGGATTGATCAGTCTGTAGCGCAAAGCGCGTACAGACTGACATGCGGCAGCAGCTACGCCTGGAGCCTCACCGCCCAAAAGCGGCGGCAAGGCTTCAGGCTAGGCTACCCATCCGGCTAAGACCGGCCTCGCTCCGCAGCCTGAATCGCAGCCTGCCTTACAACATTGTTATTTGCCGCTGCCTAATTCTTCCACTAGACTGGAAGTAATTTCAGAAAAGAGGCGCAGGTCAATGACAAAAGGATGGTGGGTCATTTTACTCGCGCTCATCAGCTTCGGGCTGGCGCCGCAAACTGTGCACGCCAGCGTTCAGCGGCAGGTGCCGACGCTGTATTTGCATGGGCATCATGGTGGCCCCAATTCAATGGTGCCGCTGATGACCGCCGCCCAGCGCACGGATCATGCCACCGCGGTCGTGACCGCGACGGTTGACGGTGATGGCCACGTCCATCTCGAAGGCGACTGGCCAGTCGCCACCCATCGGCCGCTGATCAAAATCGTCTTCAAAAATAATCGTACGTTGAATTACCATCGCATTGCCGACTGGCTCCGCAACGTGATTGAAAAGCTGCAAAGCCGTTACCAAATCACCAAGTTTAATATCGTGGCTCACAGCTTGGGCAACGCCGCCGTCCTGTTTTATGAGCTTCGGTATGGTGACGTACCTGGGCTACCGAAGCTGCAGCGCTATGTGGCCATCGCTGCTAACTTCAATGGCGTGCCAGGGGTGCACCACTTACGCCGGCAACATCACCTTGGCCCTGACGGTCGGCCGCCGTGGTTTGCTCCGGATTTTCGCCGGGCCTTACGAATGCGGCGGCATTTTCCAGTCAACCAAGTCGATGTGCTGAACATCTACGGCAACATCGGCGACGGCACCTACTGGGATGGCAAAGTGCTCAATGTCTCCTCCCGTTCGCTGAAGTACTTACTCGGCCGGCGCTTACGCACCTATCGCACGTTGCCGATCTATGGTCCCCAAGCCCAACATAGCCTGCTACGATATAACCTGGAAGTCGCAGGCGCGACAAATCACTTTCTTTGGCCATAACAAAAGCGGCACTCCTCAACTTTTTTGAGGGGTGCCGCTTTGCCTTACGCTGCTTGAATGACAATCTTGTCGTCGACCAGCGTGGCCTTGAGGGCCTTGTCATCTGGATGATCCAGGTAATGGTCGGTAACCTGATCGCGGATATTTTGTTCAATCACCCGCCGCAATGGCCGCGCGCCCATCGCTTCATCATAACCCTGGTTAATCAACCAGTCCTTGGCTTCGGGGGTCACAGTCAAAGTGAGCCCTTTCTTCGCTAGCGTGGTGTCAACATCGCTGAGCATCAAATCCACGATTTTACCCAAGTCATCCTTGGACAGGTGGCTGAACTCGACAATGCCGTTGAACCGGTTGAGAAATTCTGGCCGGAAGTAAGGTGCCAGCCGCTTCATCAAATCCTGATCCGCATCCTTTTGGCCAGTCAAAGCTTCATTGCCAAAACCAGCGTTCGAGGTCGCGATAATCACGGTATTCTTGAAATCGACCACGTTGCCTTGGCCATCGGTCAGACGGCCGTCATCCATCACCTGCAGCAGCAGGGTCAGCACTTGCGGATCCGCCTTTTCGATTTCATCCAGCAACACAATCGCATAAGGGTTGCGCCGCACTTGCTCGGTCAAGGTATTACCGTTATCTTCATAGCCAACATAGCCGGCAGAAGTCCCAATCAGCTTGGAGACCGCCGTCCGGTCGCTATATTCGGACATATCAAGGCGAATAATCGCCTCTTTGCTGCCAAACAGATCCAGCGCCAACTGCTTGGCCAGCTCCGTCTTGCCGACCCCGGTCGGGCCGACAAACAGGAAGCTGCCAATTGGCCGGTTGCCTTCGTCAAAGCCAGCGCGGTTGCGACGAATGGCCCGGGCCACCATATCCACGGCTTCATCTTGGCCAATGACTTTCCCCTTCAGGCGCTTGCCAATGTTCTTCAAGCGTTCAATGTCGCTGGCGCCCATTTGCGCCACAGGAATCCCGGTCAAGCGTTCGACTGCCTGCGCCACATCATCTGGCGTAGCGACGACGGGCTTCTCTTCGCTGGTGTCATTCTTCTTGGTTTCCAAATCAGCAATTTGCTGCTTCAACTTAGCGGCTTGTTCGAAGTCCTCGGCCTTAGCCGCCGCGTCTTTCTGGGCATTCAAGTCCTTGAGCTGCTTCTCCAAAGTGACTTTATCCACCACTGGATGCTTGGCGGCCAGATGTGCCGCGGTCATATCAATCAGGTCAATGGCCTTATCTGGCAACGACCGCTGCGGAATATACTGCATGGAATAGTCCACCGCCGCCTTCAGCACATTATCTGGCAGTTCAACATTGTGGTGCTTTTCGTACAGGCCCTTGACGCCTTGCAAAATCTGGAGCGTGGTTTCCGGGCTCGGTTCATTGATGGTAACATCATTGAACCGGCGCGCCAACGCCGCATCCTTCATGATGGTATTACGATATTCATCTTGCGTGGTGGCCCCGATCACGGTAATTTCACCGCGGGAAAGCGCCGGCTTGATGATATCCGCCAAGCCCTTGCTGCCATCTTCGCCGCCAGTAGTGCCGGCACCGAGAATCTGATGAATTTCGTCAAAGAACAAGATAACATTGCCCTGCTTCTTGACGGCCTTGATCAAATCCTGAATGTTCTGTTCGAAAGAACCGCGATACTGGGTCCCAGCTTCCAGGCTCGACAAGTCGATAGAAACAATCCGCTTGTCACGAATGGCTTCAGGCACGTTGCCTTTCACAATGGCCTGCGCCAAGCCTTCAACGACAGCCGTTTTACCAACACCGGCATCCCCGACCAAAATCGGGTTATTCTTGGTCCGCCGACTCAGAATTTCAGCAGTTTCCTGAATTTCTTTGTCGCGACCAATCACTGGATCCAAGGTGCCAGCCTTAGCTTCCGCCGTTAAGTCACGGCCCAATTTGCCTAAAATATCTTGCTTTTGTGGTTTTTGTGCTTGCTGAGTGACCGGAATATCTTGCCCCTGCCCTGCTTGCGCTTGATACTGTGCGACTTCTTCCGGCGTCAATTCATGGCCATTAACGACATAGCGTGCCCGCCCATCGCCCATCTGGCGCATGACTTGGTTGAAAAAGTCATCCATATCATGATCAAAAAACGAATCTGAAAAATTAGCCATTATTATCCTTCCTCTCTGACGCATCGCCTGAGCCATGCGGACACGTTACTTCATCTCAGTAAACAAGGCGCAAAAACACCGCCAATGCGGCGGTGTTTGCTTCTCTATTCGACCGCACCGTTCGTCCGGCTCTTGTTTACATAATATATAATACCACCGTTTTAGCACTCGTGCAAGAAGAGTGCTAAAATTCTTGATTTCTTTTTCAAGGTTCCCGGCCGTGGGTTTGGCGATGGTGGGCTCCGCTTGGCGGTGGCTGGCTGTGCGGCCGGTCCGAGCCACAAACCGGTCTCGAACCTAAAGTAGAAGCCACCTTCGCTGGGCTCATTGGTGTCTTCAACTTTGCCGCGATTAGCTCTGGGAAGCCCAGCGCCAAACCCGCGCCGGTCTTCCTGTCGCTAATCGATTCACTGCCAGCCCCCACCAAGCTCCGCGCACCCTCACCAAACCCGCTCGATAACAGTCAACGCAATCAAGAAGCGCCATGACCACTATCACCGTATCATCTTGAAGAAATCCTAGTCTATCAAAAGGTTTTATCAAATTGCCTTTCACGTCGGATAAAACTTCAACGGGCTGACTCGGCGTGACCTACTGTTATCTAGCGGGTGCAGGTGGCGGTGGGCGGAGCTTGGGGCGCGTGGCTAGCCGTGAAACGATAACGACTAGTCAAACTGCGGGTTTTGCAGGTTGACCAGTCGTTATCGCGGCAGTTTTGAAGACGCACTGGAGCGTCAGCGACTGCGGCTTCAAAACTAGGTCCGAGACCGGTTTTCGGCTCGGACCGGCCGCACAGCAAGCCGCGCGCCCCAGGCGGAGCCCACCGCCACCGGCACCAGAGGCCGCCAACAAAAAAATCCCCACTCAATTGAGTAGGGATAAGTAGCACTAGCCAAGCAGAACGGCGTCATCGCTGAGTTCGTTGCCGCTTTGAGCCTTGAACAGGTCAAGCAGGTCGGGAATGGTCAGACCGTGCTTCTTTTCAGCCGGCAAATCGACGACGATGCGGCCATGGTCGAGCATGATCAGGCGGGTGCCGTACTTCAAAGCATCCTGCATGTTGTGCGTAATCATCAAGGTGGTGATGTGCTGAGCGGAAACGATTTGCTGCGTCAGGGCCATGACTGTCGCCGACGTCTGCGGGTCCAGCGCCGCTGTGTGTTCATCGAGCAGCAGCAGCTCTGGCAGGTTCAGCGTCGCCATCAGCAAAGTAATGGCTTGGCGCTGCCCGCCTGAGAGCAAGCCGATTTCGGCATCGAGGCGGTCCTCCAGCCCTAAGTTCAGGCTGGCCAGTTTTTCCTTCATCAAGGCCAAATCGTCGTGCTTCACGCCGCGCCGCCAGAAGTTGCGCCAGGTGCCGCGCTTGAGCGCCAGCGCCATGTTTTCCTTCACCGTGAGCAGCGGTGCCGTGCCGGAGCGCGGGTCCTGAAACACGCGTGAAATCAGCTGGGCACGTTTAGCCACGCTTTGATACGTGACGTCTTGGCCGGCAATTTTCACTTGGCCCTGGCTGATCGGCAGCGACCCAGCCACGCTGTTGAGCAAGGTCGACTTGCCGGCCCCGTTGCCGCCAATAATGGTGACGAATTCGCCGGGTTGCAAGGTCAACTCGATGTTCTTCAAGGCGTGATTCTCGTTGGGCGTGCCTTGTTCAAAATACTGATTCAAACGATGGATTTCTAAAGCTGGCTCTGTCATCAGTTATTCATCTCCCGTTTATTGGCGCGCCGCGCGCGGCTTTGTTTGATTTCCTTTTGCGCCAGCGGTAAGGCCAAGAAGACCACCAGCATCAGCGCGTAGAAGAGGCGCAGGTAATTCGGATCCACGCCGAGCTGCAAGACGCCGGCGATAATCAGGCGGTAAATAATGGCGCCGACAATGATCATCACTAGGCGCTTGCCGAAGCTGACATTGCGAATCAGGATTTCGGCAATGATAATCGCTGATAAGGCAATGACCAAGGTGCCAATCCCCATTGAGACATCCGCGAAGCCGTTGGTTTGAGCCATCAAACTCCCAGACAAAGCAATCAAGCCGTTGGACAGCATGTAAACGATGATTTTCATGTTGTCATTGTTGACCCCGTTGGCGGCGGCCATCGCTTGGTTGTCCCCCACGGCGCGAGCCGCCAAGCCCATTTCCGTGTTGAAAAAGAACACCAGCAGGCCGATGACAATGGCTAAAATCACCACCCCGATGACAATCGTGGTGATGGTGCTATCGCCGATGGTGGCCATCGTGAACACCGTTTTGATATCGGAAAGCAGTGACACATTCGCGGCTTTCATGATAAACAAGTTCACCGAGTACAAGCCGGTCATGGTCAAAATCCCGGTTAAAAGATCCGGAATTTTCAGCTTGGTGTGCAGCACGCCGGAGACAAAGCCAGCCGCCGCGCCGCCGCAAAACCCGAGCAGGGTGGCTAAAATCGGGCCGGTGCCCGAGACGAGCTGATGTGCGGTGATGGCAGCCCCTAAGGGAAAGCTGCCTTCAGCGGTCATATCAGCGATGTCGAGAATCCGGAACGTCAGATAAACCCCGATTGCCATGATGGCCCATAAAAAGCCGACTGAGATATTCGATACCAGGATGTCCATATTAACCTCCATTAACTAAGTGCTAAGAATGAGAACTATTTCACGTCTGCGTCGGTCAGGTTGAAGGCCTTCATCATTTTTTCGTTCTTGATGACCATGGTCTTGGCTGGTGCTTCAACTGGCAGATTTTTGACTTTTTTGCCTTTCAAAATCTTGATGGCGAGTTTGGCCGTTTGGCGGCCTAATTCTTTGTAGCTAATCCCGCGGGTAGCGACTCCACCGTCTTGCACCATCGTCGAAGCGGCACAAACGGCTGGGACATGCTTCTTCAGCGAGACCTTGGCGACCGTTGGCATCGCCGCGGCCACCGTGTTATCCGTGACCAAGTACATCGCATCGCACTTGCCGGCTAGCGTTTCGGTGGCAGCCTGCACATCATTCGTCGAGGCGACGGTGGTGGTAGCCACTTTCAGGCCCAATTGCTTGGCAACCTTGGTGGCGGACTTGATTTGCACCACCGAATTTTGTTCGGCGGCGTTATAGAGCAGACCCACGGTTTTGGTCTTAGGGAAGAGCTTGAGTAAGTATTTCATTTGCGCCTTGATGTCCACCATATCGGTGACGCCGGTGGCATTTTGGTCCGGCTGACTGGCGTTGGTGACCAGGCCTGCCGCTTTGGGATCAGTGACGGCGGTGAAGACCATCGGCGTGTCCTTATCAGCCTTAGCCAAGGCCTGTGCGGCGGGCGTAGCGATGGCCAAATTGACATCGTTTTTGTCCTGCTTTAGGCGCTGGCTCATGCTTTGCAAATTGGATTGGTCGCCTTGGGCATTGACGTAATCGATTTTGATTTTATCGCCGGTATAGCCTTCTTTAGCGAGTTCTTGTTCGAAGCCTTTGCGCGCATCATCCAGCGCGGTTTGGTTGATCAATTGCAAGATTCCGACCTTGACGGTTTTGGTCGCCTGCGCATTGGTTTTGCTGGAGCATCCTGCTAAGGTCAGTGCGAGAGCGGCGGCAAGGCCGATCAATGTGTGTTTCATTTTCATGTTGTTTTCCCCCTGGACGTCGACCTTCGGCTGGGACCGCGGCCAGCCCAGAATAGAAAAGGGCCAGCCATTTGAAATCATCCAAGTGACTGGCCCTTTTTTCCCGGGAAAAAGAAAAAGCCACATGGATGATTGCTACGATCCATGTGGCGGTTAATTGCACGTTAAGATGTGCCGGCCATCATGGATACAAACCCTGCGGTTTGCATCCATGATGCAAACCGCTATCCGAAAAAGCCGGCGAAAAATGTGTGATTAAGCTGTGTTGTCATTACTTGGTTCATGTTCAACACGTCCTTTACCCCAAAGATTAACCTTTGGTATGTAGATGAGAATACCGCTCATTCAACTAGGCGTCAAGGACAATTCGCTTATTTCACTGATCACCGGCGGGAAAACCTGGTGCCAAGCCTTATTCGACGGCCTTGGCCGCCTTTTCGACTTGCGCTTGGGTCAGGCCGAACAGCTTCATGCGCTTGGCATCGGTGACCAAAGTGGACTTGGCTGGCGCTTCAATCGCCAAATCAGACACTTTTTTGCCTTTCAAAATCTTCACCGCCAGTTTGGCCGTTTGCTTGCCCAGATCTTCGTAGTTGATGCCAACGGTGGCGACAGCTGCGGGTTTCACCATCGTGGCGTCGGCGGTGATCACCGGCACCTTTTTGGCTTCAGAGACCTTGCCGATGGTTGGCATCGCCGCCGCGGCGGTGTTGTCGGTTGGAATGTAAATCACATCCGCCTGGCTGGCCAAGGTTTCGGCGGCTTGTTGGACATCGTTGGTGGTAGCAGCGGTTTTAACCACGGCTTTCAGCCCCAATTTCGCGATTTCTTGCTTGGCGATTTTGATCTGGACCACCGAATTTTCTTCCGCAGCGTTGTACAACAGGCCAATCGTTTTCGCCTTCGGGAAGAGTTGGTGCGCAAAGTCGATTTGGCCTTTGACATCCACCATGTCGGTGACCCCGGTGGCGTTCTTATCAGGCGCCTTGGTTGAGGAAGTCAAGCCGGCAGATTTTGGATCGGTGATGGCGGTGAACACCATTGGCGTCTGGTTATCCGCTTTGGCCAAGGCCTGAGCGGCTGGCGTCGCAATGGCCAGGTTCAGGTCGTTTTTATCGCTTTTCAGCCGCGCCGACATGGAGCTCAGATTGCCTTGATCGCCTTGGGCATTCAAACTGTCAAATTTGATCTTAGCGCCTTTGTAGCCTTCTTTGGCCAGTTCTTCCTTGAAGCCTTTGTTGGCGGCATTCAAGGCGCTTTGGTCGATCAGTTGCAAGATCCCGACCTTGACGGTTTGCTTGTCACTACTTTTACTGCCACAAGCGGCTAAACTCAACGTCAGACTCAATGCGGCAACACCCATTAACATATGCTTGATTTTCATTTTGATTTCCTCCCAGAAATTGTTTGTGTGACGAAGGCAAAAACAGCCGGCCGCGAGGAATCTCCCACACGGCCGGCCATCTTCTTTCCGGAAAGAAAAAGCCACATGGAAGAGTCTTCTCATCCATGTGGCGGTTAATGTCATCAAAATACGACGCCTATCATGGATGCAAACCTGCTGCGCGGTTTGCACCCTAGAAGCGCAAGCCGCTATCCGTAATAGCCGTAATAATACGAGCGATTAAGTTGTGTTGGATTAAGTTCTGTCATGATCAACACTCCTTCGCGCCAGTTCAACTGGCATGTGTAGACCTTACGATAATTAGAAAATGGTGTCAAGGCTTATCGTAAAATTATTTTTCTGCCTGCGGTGCGCGGTCGCGATAAATCAGCTCAAAATGCTTGCCGTCGCTAGTGTTGAGCTTGGTCACTGTCGTGTTTTGTAAAATCGGTAACGACCGCAGCAAAGCCAGCGGGCGGCCCAGCAGCGCATTGACCAGCACCTGAAAGACCAGGCCATGTGCCACCACCAGAATTTTGCCGCTGGGGTGCGCGGCCGCCGCTGTGGTGATGACGGGCACGACCCGCCGTTCCACTTCGGCATAGCGCTCGGCGCCAATCACTGAGGCATAATCGGCGTCAAACTCCAGCGGGCGATGAAAGTAGATCTCCCGGCCTAAACCATCCTCAATTTGGTCTGGGCGTTTACCATCCCAGGCCCCGAGGCGCATTTCCCACAAGCCATTTGCCGCCTGTAGCGGCGTATGCGGGTCAGCATTAGCTGCCACGATCATTTGCGCCGTGGTCAGCGCCCGCGGTAGTGGCGAGCTTAACACTTGGACAAAACGATGCTGAGCGAGCGCCTGTCCGACCCTTTCCGCCCCAGCACGGCCTTTCGCGGTCAGCGGTGAATCCACTAGCCCGCCGTTAATTTCGCCACGCTGGTTGATTTCAGTTTCGCCGTGCCGCACCAGATAAAATTCAGTCATTGTCTTGCCTCCGTGACGATTATACCAAACCTACTGCGGCGCATGACACGCAAAAAAGGCGATCACGCCACTTGACGTGATCGCCTTTGAACAAAGCTGCTATCGAATCAAGCCCCCAGTGACGCCGCCGCTGGCAATAAAGGCATTCACTTGCGTCAAGGTGGCTAAAGGACTGTCGCCAATTTGAGCATGCGCCAAGGCGGTGTTAGCCACGGCAAAGGTCAAACTGCGATCCACCGACCACTGCTGTGTCATGCCATAGATAATCCCGGCGGCATAAGCATCCCCGCCGCCGATACGATCCAGAATCATCAGCTCCTGCGGCTCGGACCAGTGCAAACCCGCTTCATCGCAGACAAAGCCTTGGATGAAGTCGCGGCCGTCTTTTTGCAGCCGCTTGGTGCCTGCGAACATGCGCAAATCATAGTCAGCCAAGAACTGCTTGAATAACGGCTCATCCGTCGTATCCCGCGGATAGCCCATGAGGTCGGTTAAATCGCGCCGACTGCCAAACACCACCTGGCTGGACTTCAGCATCCGCTGATAATACTGGCGCATTTGTTCGTGCGTATTGTGCTGGTTCAGCGCCACCCGGTAATTGAAGTCAAAGCATACGGTCGTCTTTTGCTTGGCCGCAGCTTCAGCAAAAGCAAACGCCGCTTCACGAGTGCCTTCCGTCAGGCTCAAGGAGATGCCGCAAATATGCAGCACATCCACGTCCTTCAGCGCCGCCGTCACAGGATAATCCGCCACGGTGCTGGTGCCAAATGCACTCGCCAACCGGTTTTGATAAGTGACGCTTTCCGGCCGGTTACCATAGCCGAGCTCAACAAAGAAACTGCCGAGATGATCGCCACGCTGCTGGACGAAGCGGTCACCCACCCCGATGCGGCGCAGCGCGCCTTGCGCGGTGTCGCCTAACCGGTTCGCTGGCACTGCCGAAATCAGTCGCGTGTCCTGCCCAAAATGCGCCAAACTGGCGAGAATATTGACGCCGGTGCCGGTAAAACTCATTTGCAGCTGATCGGTTTGTTCCAAAAGCAAGTGGTCAGGCACCGTCAGCCGCAGCATCACTTCACCAAACGCTGCGATGGTCATGATCAGGCCTCCTAGTCGACGAGCCGCTTGACAATGGCCAACAGCGCCGCCACGTCTTCCGGCTTGGTGTCGCCGGTGGCCTTGTCGATGATCGAGGAGTAAACATGCGGAATCACGCGTTTCACGCCGGCATCCAAAGCAATCTGCAGAATCTCCTCAAAGTTGGCCAAGTCGATGCCGCCGGTTGGCTCCAAGTCGAAGTCGTGCTCGGCGCAAGCTTTCGCCACGGCGCGAAATTCCGCTTCGTGGGCCAAGCCCTTCATTGGGAAGTACTTGATTGAAGTGCCGCCCATGTCTTTCAGCAAGGCAATGGCGGTTTCAATCGGCACTTCTGCCGCTGGCGCCTGACTGCTTAACGGCCCAGTGGCGATGTTCACCGTGCCGACATGGCCAGTCGGTGAAACCAAGCCATTGATGACGGTGTCGTGCTGGCCCAACAAGGCGCGGCTCGTCCCTACCCCAGTGAAAACTTGGTTGACATGCTGCGGCGCAATCGCGGCACTAACACGGCTCACCATTTGACTTTGATTGGGATCGCCGGCGCCAAGCCCGACCGAAACGGCATTGTTAATCGCCGCTTGATACAACTTCATGTCGGCAATGGCGGCTTCATCCGTCGGGTAGTTCTTTGTCAGTACTCCCAGCACTACATGCCCTTCAGCGGCGTCATAGCACGCTTTGGCATTGTCAACCGAGTTAGCCAGGACGTTTAACGCTACGCGGCCCTGGTAGTAGTTAGGTTTCAAGTCAGTCATTATTTTGCCTCCATGATGGTCTTCAACCGGGCCACAATTTGGTCCATTTCATCGTAATCAACTGCGCGAATATCGAATTCGATGATGCCTTCATTGGCCCGATATTCCCGGGTGTAAATCGCCGGATTGCCGGCCTTCAGCGCTGCTGTGACCTGCTTGGCGGTCAGTGGGGCGTCAGGCTTGACGGTGACGCTGGCGCGGTAGATTTCGCGGCCGGCCCCGTCTTGTTGCTGTTTCGCCGCCAGCCCTGGCACTTCATTCAACGCCGTCAAAAATGGCGCCAGCCGCGCTTTCATGTGAGCGCCGGCTTCGGGGCCATTCGTCAGATACTGTTCGATGGCGGCGGTTAACCCTAAAATGTTGTCCTTGCCGATCTTCATTGCCCGGCCGATACCGCTACTTTGCAGCTCGATCCAGTCGATGTATTGCTTCTTACCAAAGACCAGGCCAGAAGCTGGGCCTTCCAGCGCCTTGGCGCCACTGAAGACCACCAAATCAACGCCCATTTTGACGTATTTGATCAAGTCTTCTTCCGCCGCCGCATCTAAAATCAGGGGCAAATTGTGGGCATGGGCCACCTTAAGGGCTTCTTCCACGGTCAGCATGCTCTTTTGCACGGTGTGATGGGACTTCACATACAGCACCGCCACGGTTTGGTCAGTGATCATCATTTCAATGTGTTCCGGCGTGCACATGTTGGCATAGCCGGCTTCGACTAATTGTCCGCCGCCAAGGCCGATCATGACTTCTTCTGGGGCACCATAGTCGACATTGTGGCCCTTAGGCATGATCACTTCCCGCTTGGTAAAGCGTGGGTCGTTGTAATGATAAGCGTGATACTGACTGCCGCGACCAATCAAAGCAGCCACGGCCAAGGCTAACCCCGCCGAGGCGGAATTAACGATAATCGCCCCTTCTGCGCCCAGCAGCTTCGCAATGTGAGCGCCAGTTTTCTCAGTGAGGTCCTTCATTTCAAAGAAGTGCGTGCCGCCGAATTGCTGGGCATCCAGCACCTGCTGAGACACTTTCGAGACGCCAAGGATGGTCATTTTCCCACTGGCGTTGATCACTTGTTTCAGCCCATATTGGGCATAAACATCTTCACTCATGATTAGTCCTCCAATTCGTAAACCTGGCCGGCGACAATCGTGGTGGTTGGTACCACCAACGTATCCGTGTCGCGGGTGTTGTGATTCGAATCCGTCAAAGTCTTGTGCCCTTTGCGGACTTGGAAAATGGTGACGTCGGCATCTTTACCCACCGCTAATGCACCTTTTTGTTCCAGGTGGAAGTTCTTAGCCGGCGCTTTGGTCACCATGTCAATCAGGCTCGGCAGATCATAGCCAAGCAGCAGCATTTTCTCGATGCAGGTGGCTAAATCAATGACGGGACCATTTTCGCGGTTGGTGTGGTAAATATCACTGCTCAGGGAATACGGATCCAGCCCCGCCGCATGCGCCAGTTCCATGGTGTGGAAGTTAAAACTATCCGTCCCATGACCCACATCAAAAATCACGCCGCGGTGGTAGGCATCCCACACGAAGTCTTCAATCTTGCCATCTTGGTCGATGATGCCGTTGGGTTTGCCGTTGTAGGCATGGGTCAAAATATCGCCTTTTTGCAGCAAGGCCAGCACATCTTTGAGTTCAGGCGGATTGGCGCCCACATGCACCATCAGCGGCATGTCGCCCATTTCGTGCTGAATGCGTTTGCCAGCAATCAATGGTTTAACATCATTATCAATGACCACCGAGTGGCTTTCCCGGACCTTCAGCCCGACGATGAAGTCTGGGTACTTCTTCAAAGCCTCCAGCACCAAGTCGTCTTGAATGCGGCTCATATCGCCCAGTTCATCCTGAGCCAAGATCCCTGTTTTGGACACGTTGATCATCGCGTAGACGTTGGTTTTCTTGTTGCGGGTGATGTCATAAAAGTCGCCAATGTTGTCGGCGCCAGTTGAACCCGCGTCGATCACGGTCGTCACCCCAGTCGGCACGCCATCCAAATCGGGATCATCATAATACAGCGTCAACTTCTGATAGCAGTGGGTGTGATCATCGATCCAGCCCGCTGATACATAGCTCTCGCCATGCAAGTCAATCGTCTTAGCGGCCTCTAGGTTTAACTGCGGGCCAACCGCGGAAATCTTCCCTGCGGTAATCCCGACTTCGATGGGTTCCCCAGCCGCAGTGCGACCATTTTTGATGTAGATGTCTGTCATGCTACTTACGCTCCTCAAACTTGAATTTTGTCCACGGCCCCACGAAATCTAACAAAGGCAGCTCAGCTTGACTGATATGGCCAATCAGATTTTTGCGGGAATCCGTGTGTGGTTCAAGCACCACTTGTAATTCATTTTTATATTTACCAAAATCATCGTTACCAACCACCACATCACCACGCTCAAACCGCTGCGTATTGTCATGCGGGTCATTGGCCTCAGCGGCAAACTGCTTGCGCACTTCGGTCGAGCGCACCACCCTCTCAGTAATATCACCCCGGCGAACGTGCTGACAATCAAAAGCAATTGTGCGTTCAACGGGATTGCTCGTTGGCAGCAGTTCCAGGTTAAAGGTGAGCTGGTAGCGATCCAACGCGCCTAATGCCGCGAGTTCTTCATCGCTGGCATAAGCGTTGCCGATAATCACATCATCAATCACCCCGGTGGCAAACAGGTGCTTCGCCTGCACCGTAATCGGCAGATGGCGATGGGCCTCCAAGGTCGGCAGGCCGTCGTTCACTGACCATGGTCCAATGGTGGCCACTTGCGAGCTGATAAAGGCGGCGGTGCGCAGATTGTTGCGCTTAAACCGGTTGGTGCAGGCCATGAAGAAATCCTCCGGCAAGCCGGTACCTTCTTGCGGGTAAAAGTTGTGGCAGCCATACAGGAAAGGCTTATTCGCCTGGTAACTCAAGATATTGTCTAGGTAGGCGACGTCATTGCTCATGTTGAGCTCAATGATCAGATGCTGGGGGTTATAGGTCATCAAGGCTTCTTTTTGACCATCGAAGCCCTGATCGAGACGCAAGCCATCAGCACCCAGATCGGCAAAGAAGGACAGGTCATCATAGGACACGTTTAACGCAGAAAAAATATTCGGCGCCACATCCAAAATGACTTCATACCCTAGCTCCTTTGCGAGCTGGATGGTTGACCGATAGCGAGCAACCACCTTGTCCTTATCCTGTTTGATTTCCAACATACTAACGAATAACCGAGAAAAGCCCAGTTTGGCGGCCCGACGCAAATATTTTTCATCTTGCTCTGCCTGACTGTGATCGGGGTAAACTGAAAGTCCTAATCGCCGTGGCATCATACGCGTTGCCCCCGTTCCATTCTGTCGAAAATCTCGCGGTACTTATCCGCAATGATTGACCCCATGTACATGGAGGTCAATGCCGGCAGAATCATTGGCATGTGGATTAAAACCCCTACCACAATGCTTAGGAGAATCGCGGCGATTCCAGCAAGCGTTGTCCGCGTTGCCCGCCCTTCTTGTAGCCAAGCTGGATACTTCTTTTTTGCAACTAAAATCTGGCACAAAATGAAGAATCCGCCGAGAAAAATCATATAGCTATACATCATTTGCCTCCTCGTGGGAAAAGCCCGGTTAGTTGATTGCTTGACGCTATGCCTTTTCGGGTTCAGAAACCGTCTGTTGGGCTGCCAAGTCATCAGCTTCCTTTTGAAGTTGCTGTTTTTCGAAAACCTTGAAGAATGGATAGTAGATCAGTAAATCGATAATAAAGTTAAGAATCGAGAGCACTGCCGCTGTCCATGCCCAGTTGGTACTCATCAGTGCCGCAATTGGTCCAGGGATAGTAAACGGTAGTCGGGCCATCATCATCGGTACGATACCACTAATCGTGGCAAAATATGAGAGCGTCCCTGTCACCAGTGGGGCAACGATGAATGGAATCCCTAGCAATGGGTTCATGACGATTGGTGCCCCGAAAACAATTGGTTCGTTAATGTTGAACAACCCAGGTAGGAAGGCTAGTCGTCCAAGTTCCTTGAGATACTTCGACTTGGAGAACATGAACAAGCAAACCAGAGCCAAAGTGCCACCAGCACCGCCAATCCAAACAAACCACTGCAGGAACTGTTCAGTGAAAATTGTTGAGAGGTGGTGTACATTGGCGCCAGCCTGGAATTCTGTCATGTTCTGGGCAATAGACATTTCCCAGAAAGGACGAATGACTGGGTCCATGATGGCAGCCCCGTGAATCCCCATGGTCCAGAAACCGGTAATGAGGAAAATGGTCAAAAGCCCACCAAGTAGAGAATTTCCGGCGAGAACGCCTTTAAGTGGCATCAGAATTGTGCTCAGGAAGGTTGCGATGTTAAACCCAATCACGTGACGCAGCACCCAGAAAAGAATCAGAATCACAGCGGCAGGAATCAACCCAATGAAGGAATTGGAAACTTCCGGTGGCACCCCTTCAGGCATTTTGATCGTGATGTTCCGATTTTTTAAAAAGCGGAAAATTTCAACACTCAATAGTGCTGTGACGATGGAAGCAAACAGGGAGGACGCACTCAGGCTGGCAATACTCATGTACCTGCCGGCATCAATCACGCCTTTGACCGGTTCAAGCACCCGGACCGGTTGTACGGTTGCCACCAGGAAAGCCATCGTGGCTAAAATCCCGTTCGTCAAAGCATCGAGCTTGTAGCTTGACGCCAGCGCGGACGCAATCCCAAACGTTGCATACAGTGACAAAATTCCGACCGTAAACCGGAATGGAATATCTAAAATTGACTGGTACGGTGCAAGAAAATTAGCAATCACCGGGATTGGCATGTTTTCCAAAATCGTGAAGAAAGAGCCCACAATGGTTAGGGGCAAGGTCGCGATAATCCCTTTACGAATGGCTGTCATATGACGCTGAGAGCCAATTTTGTTCGCAAAGGGCAGCACTTTTGCATTAAGCATATTTACAAAACTGTCCATCTCAATCTCTCCTTAAGCATAACGTTATAATCTTTCTGATGAAATAAAATTAAACCTCAAAATTAATTTGATACGGTTCAAGGGCGGTGAGGTATACCGCCTTAGAGTATTCAACCAAATGATTCTGACGGTCAAACGACTTTCTGACGCGCTGAATCGCTAGTTGCTGGTCACTGTCAAGCAACGACTGCTGCAGCGGCGTTAACGCCACTGCCTCAAAAGAATCTTTAAACGTATCCACCTCAGCCCCCAAGTCGCGAAGCAACCGATAAAGGGACTTGGTGTCTAGGGCCTTGAAGGCCTCAGCCTGATCAGTAAACAAAAGATAATGTGTAAATAAGATATAAGGCTGTCCATCTAACGAATACACCCGCCGAACGCGAGTCACCCGGTGGCGAATCTCCTCATGTTCAAATGGCAAATCCGTCGCATCCATAGTGGTGATATCGATAATCCGCTTGGTGACGTCCTTTCCCTCTTTACCTAAAATCGAGGTGAAAGAATCCGCTTTGGACAACTTGTTAAATAAATTATTGCTAATAACGCGAGTCCCAATCCCGCTACGCTTTTCCAAGTACCCCTCTTCAACGAGTAGTTCTTCAGCCTTGCGCACGGTTATTTTACTCACCTGATATTGTTCAACGAGTTCATTCTCAGTGGGCACGAGTGAGCCAACCGGATAGCGATCAGAAAGGATATCCTTTTTCATGGCAGCTGCCACATCCTGATATAAAATGCCGCTTCGCATACGTACCCTCCTACATAAAGATTTCGATACTTAATTTAGCATAATTGGTATCTCGTTTGAATACCTCACGCACAGTCTGCCTGGTGGCTCAGTTCACTCACCACTGCTGATAACTGCGAGGCAACTAATCCCCCCTTTTTTCCTCGGGATCAATGTTCAACGCCGGCGTTAAACATCATAATGTTATGATACATCCGTCACTTTTGTTTCGCAACCGTTTGCAAGCAGAAACTTTGGTCTCCCGCTAATCACTCACTAGAGGTGAAAACCTGATGGTCACCAAAAACTCCGGGCCTTGAAGCTGTCAGAAAAACTGCTACACTTGCGGTGGACTTTGCGGCTCGAGGCCACCATCTTGAACGTGGTCAACATCTTGATTGCCATCGCGATTTACTATCCATTCTTCAAGATTTTCGAACGCGAACAACTCACCATTGAAGCCAAGGCTGACACTGAAGCGTAGCCGGCAAATAGAAAGGACCTGATTTTTTGGGTGTTGACGTTAAACTGGACCCGATCAAAGACGAAGCTCGTTTTTACCATCTGACGCTATATGCGTTTAACCGCCAAGATACACCGCAGCGGCAGGCCTTTTTCGGCCAGCTTTACCGTCACAGCCTCGCTTACGGGGCCATTGAGGATGGCGAATTGAGTTCAGGTTTTCTCGCCATTCCCTTTGAGACCCAATTCCATCAAGACCGTATCCCGATGCGCGGCATCAGTTATGTTTCCAGTTATCCTGAAGATTCAGGTCATGGTAATATCACGAAACTGATGCACCGGTTCTTCGAAGATTGTCAAACTGATCAGGTCCCGCTGGCTTACCTCGCCCCGTTCTCCTTTCCTTTTTATCGCCGGTTTGGATTCGAGCAGGTTTTTGACCGCGTCCACTACCACGTTCAAACTCGTGATGTGGGCAAGCTGCCCATCCCTGCTTTCGCTAAAACCCCCGACGTCAGCATCAAACGAGAATCTTTTGCCCAGGCTGGCCCTAGCATCGCCGCATTCCACGAGGCCCATCCCTTTAACCAAGGCGGCGGCACAATTCGCAGCGCCTGGTGGCAAGACTATCTGACCTTGAAACACGCCACTTGGGAAGTGGCGACCTGTCTGGTGTCAGGCCAGCTGGAGGGCTATGTCATCTACAGTCGCGATGGCAACCAGCAACTCAGCATCCAAGAATTCTTCTGGACCAGCAAAACCGCGTACTGGCAGTTGCTTAATTTCATCGCGCGCCATAAAGGAACCTATGCTGCTTTCGATTACATCTCTGGTGACCCACGGCCGCGCATTGATGCCTTCTCGGATCCGCATGTGAAGAAGTCCATGACGGCCACCAACGAAGCTTACATGATGGCGCGCATTGTCGATTTGCCAATGTTCTTCAAGTACTACCATGTACCAGCCGATTGGGACTTCAAGCTAACTTTGACGGTCACGGATGACTTCCTGCCGGTTAATAACCACACCTGGCAACTCACTTGGCAAAATGGCACTATCGCCTGCCAGCCCACTGATGACGCTGCAGAACTCACCATCGATATCCGTGAGTTGACGCAGATCTTACTGGGTTACCGGCGAGCAGAAGACTTGATGCAACTGAACTTAAACACCGAACAAGCTGCCGCACTCAACCAGCTCGTCCAACCCGACTTAGTGCCCATGCTCTGGGATTACTTCTAAACTGAATCAAGACACAAACGCGGCCTGCCGGAAACCTCCGACAGGCCGCATTTTGCTACGCTCAGATTAGGCGTTGATCGCCTAAACTGAAATACTGATGGCTCGGCAAAAGCTGCTGTCCAAGCAGCTCGCTGACCGTTTTGAACTGATAACCTTGCTGCTTCAGGTCGCTAATCACCGTTGGCAACGCCGCCACCGTGGCCGGCTGAATGTCATGCATCAAAATGATGCTACCAGAGCGGGCCGCCGCTTTGATGCGGGCAATAATCATCTCCCGATTGCGCGACTTCCAGTCTTGCGAGTCAATGTTCCACTGAATGGCTGGCAGCTCGATTTGCGCCGCATTGGCCTTGGAAATTGCCCCGTATGGCGGCCGCAAAAACGGCGGCAGGCGGTCAAAGGCGGCATAGTAGGTCGCAATGTTTTTGCCATAAGTTTCATCCAGCGCTGCTGCCGGCGACAGTCCTGGCAAATAAGGATGGTTATAAGTATGGGTGCCGACCTCGTTGCCCTCGTCAGCGACTTGCCGGGCCAGCTGCGGATCATGGGCGATGCCAGTGCCAACCATGAAAAAGGTCGCTTTCGCTTGGTGCTGGCGCAAAATCTGCAAGACTTGCGGCGTGGTGCGCGGATCTGGCCCATCATCAAAGGTCAACGCAATCACCTTGCCAGTGGCAGGCTGGTTCTGACTGTCTTTGAGATATGGCTTGACTGCGGCCAACGGTAAGGTCACTTCGGTCTTGCCAGCGGCATCTTGAATTGTCAGATCATGATCACTGATCACGAAATTCGTGGCGGTCAGCTTGCTTAACAGCGGCCGGCTCAACACAGCGGCTAGTGCCGGCGCTGACAGCTTCTTGCCGCTGACCAAAGCCTGCTTGGCGGCGTAGTTGATGGCCCGGCGTGCTTCATCTGTGGTCACCAAAGCCGCCACTGTTGCCCGCTTGCCGGCAGCATCGAGGGTGTGCGGTGCCTCTTGAGTGACCTTGCGGTGCATTTTGGTGCCTTGGGTGTACAACTGTTCCAGGCTAGTGTCCATCGTGGTGAGGCCTAAAGGCGCGGCGGTCAACGCCACCGTCGCCACCACTGCCTTATCGCTGGCGTGCTTCGGCATCGCTTCCAGCTTGCTTTTGACGGTTGCGCGCAGTGATGCTGGCACCTGATGGCCTTTAGGCAACACAAAAATGGCCTGGCCGCCGGCAATTTTCTCCTTGGTTTGGGTGCCATGGGCATGGGCCAGCACCTGCGTGAGGTGTGCCTTAGTTTCTGCCTGTGCCTGCTTGACCGGCGCTTCTTTGGTGTGATACCGCCAGCCAATAATGGCGGCGATGACCAGCAGGGCCAGCAAAGCGCCCCAGAGCCATCCTCGCGCCTGCCGATGCTGATAACGTTGCTGTCTCATCCCCGAACTCCTCACTTTCGCATTCTGCCTTTAGTATACGGGGTCTTCACGGCTAGGTCATAATAGTTCTATTAGAATTTTTTGAAAAAATCTCATAAACCAGCAAACCCACTTTTTCTGTGCTTGGTGGAAATAAAAAACGCCAAGCGATGACTCGCCTGACGTCCGTGTATTACGCCCGCTTGACGTAAGTGCCCATTTGGGTGTTGATCACCAATTTTTCGCCGGCCTGAATGAAGTCAGGCACGTTGACGACGACGCCAGTTTCCATGGTGGCTGGCTTGCCGCCATTAGTCACCGAGCCGCCTTTGATTGAAGGCTGGGTTTCAGTCACGGTCAGCTCAACCGTGGTCGGCAGGGTCACACCAATCACTTCACTGCCGTAAAATTCGATGCTGACTTCCATGTTCTCCAGCAAATATTTCATTTCGCTTTCGATGCTAGCTACTGGTAATTCATATTGCTCATAAGTGGCCATGTCCATGAAGTAAGCCATGTCATCTTGGGTGTAGAGGTATTGGGCTGGCTTATCTTCCATCACCGCCAGCTCAATTTTTTCACTTGGCCGGTAGGTCGTTTGAACCGTGGACCCGCTGCGAATATCGTAAAGCTTCAGTTGCATCAAGGTGTTGCCCTTGCCTGGCTTATGGTGATTGCTTTCGATCACTTTGATCAGCTTGCCGTCCTTAACAAAAGTCATCCCTGCACGTAAATCAACTGCTTGTACCATGAATTAATCTCCTTTATTTGCGAATGCGACGCCATCAAATGCGCTGCCACGGGGGCGGTAATGCCCGCCGCACTAAAAATAAATTAATCATAGAAACTCCTTATCGATCAGATGAATTGATCGTCTCGCTTCCTAGTATAGCATAGGTTTTCCCTGCGAAAATCAGGAATGTTTTTCGCATTTATTTAGCTGATATGGTTTAATAAAGGCAATAATAGGGCAAGGAGTTGGGCAACATGGCATTAAAATCACAGGCAGATGAACAAGAAGCAGCCGACAACCGCTATTACCGGGCCACCGGCTTCACCGCACTCAAGGCGTTTTTCGGCAATTTTGCACATTTTCGTGGGCGCTCATCGCGCAGTGAGTATTGGTGGATTCAACTATTCGGGGTGCTAGCCGGGGTCATTGCGTTTTTCGCAATCTTCGCGGCCTTGCTTGGGACGATGGCCACAGCGGCCTCTTACACGCAAAAAGACATGCTGGCCGCCCTCGGTCACGCCGGTCCCGCCTTTATCCTTGGCGGGCTCCTGCTAATCGTGATTTTACTCATCCTAGTGTTGCCGGCCTTGGCGCTGGTCATTCGCCGCTATCGAGACGCCGGCTTGCCTTGGTGGGTGTACCTCATTCAGGTGCTGGTGTTCTGGGTGCTGCTGATCATTTACCCAGCGCAAACAAAAATCGGTGGGTACATCGAATGGGGCTTCAACATTTCGGTGATGCTGCTATGCCTGCTACCTTCCAAACCACTGCCCCATAATTCGGACAATGGTTTAGACGACCGCATTCAACCTGATGCGATGTTCGAATCCAAACATGACGATAACGATAAGCCTTATACAGAAGGCTAGTGATTAGAAAGAGGGTCCTCGCAAATGCGAGGACCCTCTTTGCTTTGTCGCTCAATTGAGGCTTCATGCCATTCGGCTACGCAGAATCAAAAACCCAACTGCCTTCGCAGTTGGGCCTGAGCTTACTTGCTCAGCTTGGTCTTGTCTTGCACTTCCAACTTGTCGTTGAAGGTGTAAACCACTGGTTCGCCAGTAGCCATTTCCAAGTTGATGATGTCTTCATCAGAAATGTTTTCGATGTACTTGGTCAAAGCGCGCAAGGAGTTACCATGGGCAGCCACGATAACGTTCTTGCCAGCCAACAGATCTGGCGCAATGTGATCTTCCCAGAAAGGAATAACCCGTTCCAAGGTGACCTTCAAGTTTTCACCACCAGGAACAATGCGAGGGTCGAGGTTAGCGTAACGACGATCCTGAGCAGCTGAGCCTTCGTCGTCAGCACTCAACAGTGGTGGCAACACGTCGTAGGAACGACGCCAAATGTGAACCTGTTCGTCGCCCCACTTTTTGGCTGCTTCAGCCTTGTTTTGGCCCTGCAAAGCGCCATAGTGACGTTCGTTCAGGCGCCAAGTCTTGGTTTCTGGAATCCAGAGTTGGTCGGATTCTTCCAATGCGTAGTGCAAAGTCTTGATCGCACGGGTCAAAACAGAGGTGTAAGCCTGGTCGAATTCAAGCCCAGCAGCCTTGATGCGGCGGCCCGCTTCCTTCGCTTCTTCAGTCCCCTTTTCGGAAAGGTCAACATCGACCCACCCGGTGAACTGGTTAGACAGGTTCCATTCACTTTGACCGTGACGGATAAGCACTAATTTTGCCATCTAGAGATTACCTCGCTTTTTATTTTTGCCAGCAAGCTGACTTTACAACGGTAAATTATAGCATAGTTTTCAGAAACTTTCGCGCAAAAACACGCTACGGTGCATGGCTCACTCAGCAACGGCCAAGTTTGCTTTTCTTCGCCGTCAGCCGTTGACTTCTGGTATAGTTTGAGCAGGAGGAATGCTCATGCGTAAATTTTGGCTCGCAGTAGTCGTCTTTTGGCTCCTTAGCATCGTGTATTTTATCGTGTACGTCAACGACCCGGCCCTGAGATTGGCCGTCGATCAAAGCAGCGCGCTTTCGATTATTCATGGCGTCATGGATATTCTGCTCATTGGCGGCGGTTTTGCCTTGATTGCGGGGTTGCTGCATAAAATTTTTCATCGTCAGTAAAAATGGACGCTCTGCCTAAAGCAGAAACGTCCATTTTTTTGTTCTGATTTGCCTCTAGGCTTTAGGCTTTAGGCTTGGATTGTGTCCGTTTTGGCAGTGGCAATTTTTCCTGCGGCAGTTTCTTAACCCCGAGAATGTCCAAGATAAAGGTGAAAATAGGAATGCCGACAATCAGCCCCCACGTGCCAAATAAGCGATCACCCACCATCAGCACCACGAAGGTGAAAAACACAGGCAGTTTGGTGCGGCTACTCATAAACTTAGGATTAAGCACATAGGTTTCCAGCAGGTGAATCACCACAATCATCACGACAATGGATAAGACGCCTTGCAGGCCGTTGACGGTGTAGGCAATGATCGACAGCGGCACCACCGAAATCATCGCCCCGGCGACGGGCACCAGCGACAGCAAGAACACCATAATGGCCAAACTAGGAATATTCGGCATTTTCAAGAAAATCAGCGTGACTGTCGTGATCAGTGTGTTGACCAAAGCGATGAACAACTGGGCTTCGATCACCACCCCGAAGGAATTGATGAACTTATCAGCAAAATACATCACATCACTGAAATACCAGCCAAAGGTCGAGTGGGTGAATTTGGTGCCAAACCGCTGCAATTCATCGATTTCCATGGAGAAAAAGAAACTCAAAATGAGTGATAACACCAAGGTGACGCCCATCGCGCCGATGCTGCCAGCGTAGGCTAACAGCGTAGCGAGCCAGTTTTTGAGTTGTTCATTCAAGTTCATCTGATTGAGCGCGTTCAGCAACCATTGCATGGCTTGGTTATCAGCGAAGGCCTTACTGTTGTAAAAACCCGTCACCGAATTGACCAAGGTCACGGTTTGCTCCACCACGGCCGGTACATAGTGGATCACCGCATAACCCATCGCCGCGAGAATGAGAATGTAAAGCGGCGCGACGACCAAGACTGCTGGTACGTGAATATGTTTGCGTAACGCCTTGATCAACCGCGTGACCAGAAAGGCAAAGATGAAAGTCAAAAGTACGGTGCTCATCACACTACGGGCAAGCCATAAAATCAGCACCAGGCTCAGCAGCACCGTGCCACGGCGCACTTTTTCATTCGCTAAGAATTGTTGATATCGAGTCATGTTCTCCTCCTCGGTGCGCGCTTATTATACCGCAAGCCTTGGCCAAAGAAAAAAGCCGGACGCCGCCGGCTGAATACTCAATTTGCTTTAAACACTTTAAGCTTGGCCTTGGTGGCCTTGTGCACGCTGACCAGTTCGCCGCGCACCATAATCCGGTCTGCCCGGGTTTTGGTCATCACTTCACAGGTGATCAGGGTAATGAGCTTTTGGCCTTTGACCGGATCGACCCACTGCACCTCATACTGGTCAATGTTGCGTTTATCCGTCACCTTATAACGATAAACCTTTGTCATATCGGTCAGATAGACACTGTCACCTTTTTTGACGTAACCCAGTGGGGAAAAGAGCACCCCTTTACTCGAGGTATCATGCCCAGCCAAGGCGTAATTGCCTTCGCCCATTTTCTGATCTGCCGTCATGGTCGCTGCACCCACCGACAAGTTATTGTTGGAGAGGCCCTTCATAATGGGCAAATACAGTGACACCTTGGGAATCGCAATCATCCCAATGGCATCTTTGGTGTTCATCGCGGCATTGCCCACGGCACCTAGATCAAGGTCATTCACGGCGCCAAAATCGTAGTTGGCCTTCTTATTGTTGTTTTTGGCCACTGACTTTTTGTTGACACCGTTGAGCGTGGAGCGGCTCATGTAATCGACAATGAACAACTTGATTTGTTCATTGAAGACCATCGCCAACCCCAAAAGAAGCCCTAGCGTGAGGAGCACTCGCCAAGCCCATTTCTTTGCGCGTGATGGTTGTTTTTTTGCCAAATCCAACACCCTTTCCGTACCTACTCGTTAGTTCAATTATACCGTGCCAATGAATTGAGTACAACCGAATGGCCCAGGCTGCGAAACCGGCCTCGCAACCGGTGTGCTACGGTGACTTCCGGGTAGACCAGCCTCCGCAGAAATGGGCTGGAACGTGGTGGCCAGCGCTTCGAGCCTCGCTGCGCGAGTCTTGAAGTCGCGGCTTGTTCTAAGCCAGCCAAGACCGCTGGCTAAGAACAATAACACCTTGAGCCCATTTCTGCTCCGGTTGGTCTGCCCTACAGTATTTGGTCACTGAAGTAACAAGGCCCTCCCTGTTCCATTCCGTTCAATTCTAGCTTCAGGTAACCTTTTGAGATTAATTCTGAATGGCAAAGATTGACCAACCAATCCGCCGACCATCGCTCCTCGTGCCCTTGCATCTCAGTTTAGTATGATTATAATTGAACCGTTGTTAGGGGAACCTAACTCCCTGACTGAAAGGAAGTCACTCATGGCTAAATCGGTTCAATCTGTTACACAACATTCGCAAGCAACCTTTATTGCGACCTTACTCACAGGCACTTTTGCCATGTCGATTTCCCAATCTTCGTTAAGTACCGCTTATCCAGCGTTTATGCGCAGCTTTAACTTAGGCGCTAGCACCGTGGCTTGGCTCACGACCGGGTTCATGCTGATGATGAGCTTGATGATTCCCGTTTCGCCTTGGCTCTTGAACAATGTGCCGTTTAAACGGCTCTTTCAGGCGGTCATTGTCATCTTCGCACTGGGTACGGCGTTGTGTATTTGGGCGCCTAGTTTTACCCTGCTCATGGTGGGCCGGCTCTTGGAGGCCATCGCCGTTGGCATCATTTTTCCCAGTTATCAAACCGTCCTCCTGACGATTACGCCGCGCGCCAGTCGCGGGCGTACAATGGGGATTGCCGGCCTGGTGATGGGCTCGGCGCTGGCAGTTGGACCCATCATTTCCGGCGTGCTGTTGACCTGGTTTCCGTGGCGGGCGCTCTTTACCTTATTTTTGATTGTCTCACTGTTGGTACTAGCCGCCGCCAGTTTCACCGTTCATGATGTCATGCCGCAACGGTTAACGCCACTGGACTGGCTTTCAGTCGGCCTAGCCGCTAGTTTCCCGGCTTTGCTCTATGTCCTTACCGAGGCAACGCACAGCGGCATGAGCGCGCTACTTTGGGTGATTTTGGTACTAGCAGTGGCCGCGGCGGTTTGGTTCATTCATCGGCAGCTGCACGCCGCCAAGCCGCTATTGCAGCTGCGCGTGTTTGCCACGCCGTTGTTCACGAAAGCCGTGTTAATGACCGGCATTTCTTACATTGCCTTGATTGTCACGACCATTGTGATGCCCCTTTACTTCCAACAAGTGCTGAAAGTGTCGCCTTTGATCTCTGGCCTCGCCTTGGTGCCGGCGGCGCTACTCCTCAGCGTGCTTAATCCACGGGCGGGACAGTTACTGGATCAAATTGGCCCGCGGCGGACGATTGTGATCGGCATGAGTCTCATTATCGTTGGCTTTTTGCTACTGGGTCTACTCGTGGGGCATATGCCACTGCCTGTCGCAATCTTCGGAGCGATGTTAACCGAAGCGGGCAACGCCTTCGTCATGATGCCAGCCACCACGGCCGGGGCGAACGCTTTGCCAAATGCTTTGATTTCGGACGGCACTGCTGCGGTCACGACTGTGCGCCAGTTGCTCGGCTCCAGCGGCGTGGCGATTGCGACCTTAATTCTTACCCAGGTTCAGCTGGCGACCGGGAGCGTGCTCACGGCGTTTACCACCACTTTCCTCACCTTTGCCGGCGTGGGCGTAGTTGGCCTGCTGCTCGGGCTGACCCTGCCTGATCATCGCTAAGCGAAAGGCCCGCACATTGCGGGCCTTTTGCTTGGCATCAGCTGAGCACTTCGTGAAACGGCAGGTTTTCATCAAAATGAATCCGCGCCCCGAGTTTGATTTGACCAGGCCCAGTGACACAGCGATAAGCTAGCACTTTGACCCCGGCCGCTTTGGCTGCGGTGACGGCAGGGGCTAGCTCTGGAAACCGCTCCTGATAAATCGTCATGCGGTTAATTTCGGGCATTTGCACGACGAACACCAAGTACGCACGGTAACCGGCTTGGGCCGCGTGGGTCAGCGTATGAACATGTTTCAAGCCGCGGGCAGTCGGCGCATCAGGAAAAGCGGCCAGGGTGCCATTGGCCAAAGTGACCCCTTTGACTTCGACAAACCAAGGTTGGCCATTTTGGGCCTGGCCGGCAAAATCCAAGCGGGAATCGCGGTATTTGGTTTCAGGATGCACGGCGTAAGGTAGCGGACACCCAGGCAACTTTAACTGACCGGCCATTAAGGCCCGCCGCACCACCCGGTTAGGCGCCAAGCTATCAATATTGATCCAGCGGCCGTCGCGGCGCACCGCCAAGATATCATAAGGGGTTTTCCGTTCTGAGTTGGCAGCGCGGCGAATGCTGATTGGCGTCCCGACTCGCAGCAGCTCCTTATTGCGCCCAGTATTGCTGAGATGGGCGTTCACCACTTGCTGGCCCAGTTGCACCGTCACGGTGAAGCGACTGATGCGGGCAATCACATGCCCGATTTGAATCAAATTTGCCATCATTTCTCCTCACGCAAAAACGAGGCAGCAAGCTGCGATAATCCCTTTGTGGTTGTCAGATGAAATATCATAATTCATCTGATAATCATGGAGGGATTTTTGTATGCCTAGAGCCAAGTACTCGGCAACGGAGAAACTTGCGTTGTTAGAAGAATTCTGGCGGTCCAATCTGGCCAGAGCCACCTTTGCACGACAACATCGAATTGGCAAAACCCCGTTCACTTCATGGCTTGCACGCTATGAACGTGATGGTATCG
>NZ_BTTP01000006.1:0-111560 GCF_036246225.1 Lacticaseibacillus salsurivasis | reverse complement strand
GTAACCAATACCGCCTTTCAAGTATTCAGAAACCACTTTTGCCTTTAATTCGTTACTATATTTGGTCACAAGAAATGCCCCACAATCGTTAGACTTCTTGTCTAACAATTGTAGGGCACTTCATTGTCGCTTGTGCTTAATGTTGCAGTTTCTGGCGGAATAATAATCCAGCTGCTCCCAGCGCTAAAAGCGCAGCGGCGAGCAGGCCGGTCCACAAGTTAGTGCGGGCGCCAGCTTGCGGGTAAGTGATTTTCATGCTGTAACTGATTTCGGTGGTCGCCGTGCCATCTAGAGCGCCGTTGGTGTGGGTTGCCCCGGTGATGCCGCCGTTATCGTCGGCTTGGAAGTTAGCCAGCACGGTTTTCAGCGACTGGCCGACTTGCGCTTGGGCCACCGTTCCGCCCACCGCGCTGGTGAGACTAGCTTCGGTCACGGTGCTGGCGGGACTGATGACATAACCGTCAACAGCTTTGGCAGTAACATCCTGCAGGGTATTCGTGGGCGTCCAGGCGCCCAAGGCAATCACGTCATCGCCACTATACGTGACCGTTCGCTCGAAGGCAATGGTCTGAGTGGCTTCATCACCAAGCGCAACGGCGGCTTGGTCATCCGCGGCCAGCGCCGCATCATCAACTGCCACTTTCACCGTTAAAGTCTTGTGCGTCATGGCATAGTACGGATCTTTGGGGTCGCCAGGGACGATGGGTCCGACCTGCGCCGGCGTGTAGTTCACCGTGCGGGTAATCGCCAAGTCGCCGCCTTGGCTAAGCCAGTCAGCCAGCTGGTCATCTGCTGTCAGCACCTGGTTAGGCTCGACCGCTGTTTCCGGTGTCTCGCCAACCTTGAGCTTCGTCACCTCGCCGCGGTACTGGTCAGGTAAGTAGGCATCGATTTGCGCCTGGGTCAGCGCCGCTACCGTCGGATTGGCCTTGGTGATGGTTTTGTGCGCATTCGCCTCAGCTTCACTCGTGGTCCAATCGGAATACTCGTAAGTGTCGTCAAGGTGGACTGTCACGTAACGATAGAGCTTGACCGTCGCCAGTCCCGGTGTCTGCTGGAACGCCGCGCCATCCTTCAGGTAGTTCACCGCCTCGGTGGCTGTGGCCGTTAAGGGGAGACCGTGCGGATTGTCATCCGGAGTGTAGATCGGTACTTTTTTCAGTTCGACAATCCAGGTGCCGGGACTGCTTTGGAAGGTGTAGTTGCTAGCCTCTGCGGTATTGTCTGAAACCACTTCGTAACCGGTAAACTTGCTGGCGTTTTGGGCCATAAAGGTCGCGGTGTCAACAAAGTTCAACTGATCATCCACATTACCCACGATGTCTTGCCGGGCCAGAACTTCACTTGTATCAACGTCTTGATAACGGACCGTCGCGGTCATTTTGTCAGATAGTCGTTCGATATACTGTAAACGCACCGTACCGCCAGTAGGAAGGGTCGCGATGGGCTTGGACAAGTAGTACATACTTGAATCATACAGCGGATCCGGTTTTTTACCGACCAAGGCCGTCCCCTTCTCCTGACCCGCTGTAGCAACCAGCCCCATCGTATCGCCAAGGACCTTTTGGCTCGTTGGCGTCCGGCCAGCATAGACTTCAGTTTTGGTGGGATCCACGGGATCGCTATACATGATCAGCCCACCATCAACAAGGGTCGTTGATTGCTGGTCGTCAGCAATTCTATCATTCGGGTCATCTGGATTGTTCGGAATAACCCCCGTAATGTAAGCACCATCATATCCATCTGCAGTCACCTGCAGGCGGTCAAGTTTCACGCTACCCAGGGTATTAGCTTTTGATACCGCAATATCCATTTGACTTCCGAGACGAATATTGGAACGTGTGGACCCGAGATTCTTGTAAAACACGTTATGGCTAATCGACCCAGTATTAGGATCGATGGTGGCGACGTCAGCGATTTGCCAATCTGACAACGTCATCACTTTCGCAAGTCGATGTCCAGCTTGATCCGTGTAGACTTTTACATTGTCGACCAACCCATTAAATTGTGAGTCCACAGTAAAAGTAGGCGCAATCTTTGTATATGCGGCTGCGGTAACGCCGGTACCTTGGCTAGGTTTAATCACAGAATCGGCCGCGGCAGCATCCATCATGAAGAACATTGAAGTGATCCCATTACTAAATGCATAACTATACTTAATATCGCCAACCGTCACGACGCCATTGAACAGCGGGGCATAAAGCATATCGATTTGATCGGCCTTAATCGGATTATACACGGGCCAACTCGTCGCATTAGAAATTCCGCTAAGCGACGTATTGTTCCCGGTAATCGCAGTCGTATACGCTGCCGAATCCAGCACATTCCCAGAGCGCAGGTTCACGCTTTGCCACGGCGACTGCGCAAACAGCAGATTCAAATCGGCTACTGCAGAAATTTCATCATCCGTCAGCTCTTCAATATCAGTGAAGCCGGCTTTGGTTGGCGGCGAGCCAGCGCCGGCCGCACCAGCGGCGATGACTGGCGCTAGCGGCGAGCCAACCAAGGCCACGCACAGCGCCAGAATCGCCGCTGCTAACCACGGCCGTTTGCGCCTTTTTTTCATTAATTTTAGTTGCTTCATTTTGCCTACTCTCCATTCGACCACATCAGCCGCAGCCAATGCTTGTGTAGCACAATAGCCCTCACGCTAGGTGAGAGCTACTGCGATTCGGCATGCTAGCCGCGCCGAGCGCGAGCGAGCCGGCTAATGATCAGCAGGTAACTCCCACTTGCCAGAAGTAACACCACGAGCAGCAACACCGGGGCTTGCACATGCATGGCGCCACCGGTATGGGCGATTTTCTTCCCCACCGGCGTGCCCGCCGTCGTTAGGGTGTTGCCTAGCGTCTTGGCCGGCTTTTGCGGGCCGCTGAAATCCAGATTCGATTTCGGGGCCACCGTAATCACTTGATCACTGCGTTGCACAGTGAAGGCCACCGGGGCGGCAGGATGTTTGATCACGGCACTGGCCTGTTCGACGACAAGATAACTAGCCCCGACCACCAGCGCGGCCGTTGCGCGACCGGCGTTATCGGTAACCAACTCAGCACTAAAAGTCGCTAGGCCAGTCGCTGCCCGATACGTTTTTGCATCGCTTGGGTCAATGGCACCTTGGCCACTGGCGACGATGCGCGTCACCCAATAATGGGCGCCGGCGAGCGGTACGGTTTGCTGCGTATTGCTGGTTGAAGGCACGCTGACGCGCTTATCAATGACCAGCTGCGGACCACTGGCGGCGAGTACCGGCGTTGCTCTAAACCAGCCGCCAAGGATGATGGTCAAAAACAGTAACCATCCACCGGCAACGCTAAGCAACGCGCTTTTTCGTTTGTGCTGGATCATGAGAACACCACCTTTCCGCTGATGGTGAACCATTAGTCGTTCGCTTCACGCCGCTTGCGCAGGATCATGTAGGAGCCACTACCCAGCAGCGTCACCGAAGCAACGGCCAAAATCAGGATGCGGCCTTGCGCACCGGTCAGGGGTAGGTTTGGCACAAAGTTGTCAGGGTCCACGACGGTCGCGTCAACGTCATTATTTTGGGTCGCTGTGACTTCGTGAATCTTCCCATCGACATCAAAGCCAACTGGGGCATCAGTTTCAACGAGGTAGTATTTCTTCTCATACGTGAAGGAGCCGTCATCGTGTTCGACTTTATCCACTAACAAACCGGTGAATTCGGCCTTCCCATTGGCGTCGGTGGTAACAGTGACTGCCTCACCGTCAGCGCCCTTCACCCATGTGCCCGCTTTGGCGTCTGCTTCACTAGCTGCCAGCTTGAAGGTGGCGTTGGCCAGTGGCTCATCGGTGGCGTTTTCGTCCGTCTTTTCCTTAATCTTGGCGACGGTCACGTTACCCATGTAAATCATTGGTTGGTTTGGATCTGGTTTGTCCGGATTGGTCGGCGTGGTTGGGTCGGTTGGATCGGTTGGGTCAACGGGGTCGGTTGGATCGGTTGGATCAGTTGGCACAGTCGTTTCATGCCCCGGTTCATCAGTGGTGGTGCCAGTGTAATATGTGTCAAAGGTGTTCAGGATATTAGCGTCTTTGGTGTCTTTGGCGTCTTTAACAGTGGTTTCGATCGTGGCAACCACTGTCGACTTAGCATCAGCGTCACCCAATTTTTCGAGTCCGGCTGGGGTCAAAGATAGAATGAGTACTTGATAATCGCCTTTGGTTGTTTCCGTATTGACAGTGAAATCAACGTCCTCTTCCAGTGCCAGTGGTGTCGTTGTCCCATCACCGTTGTCAGTGATAATGCTCATCGTGATGTTGTCTTCGTTGAGTGTCAGCGATTTGGTGTCAATTGGATCAGAGAACACGAACTGGGTCGCGTACTTGGCAGGCGTAATTACCTTGCCATCTTCGCCCGTGACGGCATCGATTTTGGCATCAGCTGGCCGTTGTGCCGTCAAATCCCATTTGACGCTTTGACCCGCCATGACTGACGTATCCTTCGTGATAATCTTGTTGCCATCCTTATCGACAGCCTCAAGCGTCTTATTTGGATTTGTCTTCAGATTTTCTTCGTTGATTTCGTTCTTTGGATAAACATCAACTGTGTACTGAAGGCTGGCGCCATCAACAAATTGGCCATTAGTCATCGGCAAGTGCACGATAAATGGCGTGGCCTTCTTCTGAACCGCTGGGTTATCCAATTCTTTAACGAGGTAATAACCATCTGCGGCCTGACCGGTCCCAGCATTGAATTCGGCGTTCCCACTGGCATCGGTCATAATCGTTGCTTTCAGCGTACCTTCATCGAAGCCGGCTTTAGCGGTTTCATCCAGCGCCGCAAAAGCCTTAGCCTGAGCGTTATCCAGGCTGTATACTTCAAACTTCACCCCGGCCATCGGAGTGAGATCAGCCGTACCGGCAGCGTCGGCGGCAGTCCCTGTAGCAGCCGTCCCGTTGGTCATTGAGTTATCCTTGGCCTTAAACTTGTGCAGCTTCAAAACCCGGTCGCTAGTGTTATCCGTGGCACTAGTCACGTTTTCGGCCTTTACGACTGCCACCCGTGATTGAGCATCCCCCAGTTGAACGATGCTAGCAACGGTGCCAGAAGCGGTCAAGGCGCCCAGCGCCAGTCCGCAAACCCCAATCATGCGAATTAATTTACCTTGTTTGCTCTTGTTCATCATTAGTCCTCCAAAGTGAGATTCGGAGATCAGGCTAATGCTCACAAGTAACCTACACGAATGCATGTGATGTTCATCACCGTCAGTTGCTCACTCCCCCAAGAGTCCGGTGGGTTTGAATAAAACGTCACATGCTTAACTTGTTATCATTCTATAATCAATTAACCCAAAATTGAGGGTCATTAATCCGTGGTTGTTACATATGGGTCATTTGATGTAAAATTAACCCATAAATATTTATTTTAATTGATTATCAGTTTTTTATGTATTTTCCCCGTAATGGTTGGGATAAAAAGGAGGCGTTTACGATGACCAGTACAAACCGTGATAAACCGGACCTGCGTGTGCGCAAAACGCGGCGTGCCATCATTCAAGCGCTGTTTTCTCTATTAGGCAAAAAATCATTTGAGACAATTTCTGTACTCGATTTAGTCGCTCTTGCCGAAATCGGCCCCACCACGTTCTACCGGCATTACCAGGATAAATACGATCTCGCCCAAGCCGCCATTGATGACTGGCTGGCGCGCCTCAATCCCCTTCTGATTCATCGGCTGGCCAGCCAAGGTCTGCCCAAGGCGATTCAACATCAACCTGAAGTCGATCGCGGCCTGATTACCGAACTAGCACTGCTGCGGAAAATTAATACCCCTGAAGTGAGCTTTAAAGCCAGCACCCTTGAGCAACTGGCCGCCCAGCTACAAATTGAACTCAAGGCCCGGCAAGTGTCCTTACGCTACCCGGGGCCAATCGCGCATCATTTTGCGGCGTTTATTTATAGTTTTCTCATGGTGGTGGCTGATGAAGGGCCTGATTATGACGAGCGATTGATGGAAAACCAATTCGATGAATTCAAACGGGTGTTTAATATTCTGAACAACCCCGATTGTGTCTAACTATTGACTATGATCAAGTGCAACAACGCACTTATCGGTCTGCTTGTTCAAAATGCACAAGCCTTGCCGCCAACTTCATCCCACTGTCAGCCGAAAAGCCACGCCTTCATCTGCGAAGTCGTGGCTTTTGATTGTTGTCCCGCCGCTTAAGTTTCACGTGAAACAACCACATGGCGATGCTTGCGGTATAATAGAAACCACAAATTCGTCTTCTCGGAGGTTACGTCTTGGAGTTTTCCCTCAATCCCTTGATTGACGGCAGTCTCGTCATCACTGAAATCACGTTCAAAAATGCCGCGCATAGCGACCAGCTTTGGGCTGAACGCCTCAACCCACTCATTGACCACATCGCCACAACAGATACGTTAGCCACTTTAAATGCCAACCCGGCCATTCAAGCCACCAAAGCTGGCTAAAAACATGTCGGTAAAGACCCGAGCCGCTACCGCCCAGCCAGCGATAGCTTGTGGCGCCGCGTGATTAAAGGTAAAGGTCTGTATCAGGTCAATAACCTGGTTGACCTCAATAATGACCTGTCGCTGCGCCTGCATTTTCCGCTGGGCAGCTACGATCTCGACCAGCTGCAGCCACCGTTAAGCTACACGGTAGCTCCATCCGGAGCAACCTACCCTGGCATCGGCAAAGCGGCCATCGACCTGACCAACAGCCTGGTTTTAGCGGATCAAATTGGCTTCTTCGGCAGTCCCACCGCAGATTCCACGCGGGCGATGATTACGCCTGCCACCACGCATGCTTTAGTGGTGGTCTACGCATTCGGCGATTATGACGCAACCAATGTGCAAAGCATGGTCAAAACGGCTTGCCTGACTTATCTCACTGACTGCACCGTGCTTCAGCAGCAGGTCGTCACCGCATAACCCCGTTTTACCATCGCAAGCGTATCATGAAGCAATATTTCTCAGGAGGTGAACCACTTGGCTTTTTATCTCGTTACCGTCATTTTGCTTATTGCCTTAGCGGCAGTGCTCAGCTTGCAATGGCGCCTCAATCGCCAGATTGTGAATGCCCAGCTGGAAACGCACAAGATGATGTTCCCAAGTCAAATCCGCAGCGCCCGCAAAACCTATGTCCGCGGCCTGCAGCGCCAGGCGCGCGGGGTGCGGGCTTGGCGCATCGTTGCCATTGTTTTAAGCGTGCTGGCGGCCATTGGCTTGTTCATCGCCTTGAGCATCCACTACCAAGCAGCGCTGCCCATGACTGGCCTCGATGCCCTGACCCAACTGATGGCCTGGTTCATCGCTGGCGTGCAAAACCTTTTTCTGGTGCCGGCAATGGTGCTAGCGCTGGTTGCCATCGGCTTGGGGTTCTATCTGGCGCACTGGCGGTACCACGCACTGAAAACCGCCGACGATAAAAGCCAGGGCGGCCCGCAGGATTTGTACTGGACGCCGCCTGCCCTGCTGAAACGCCAGTATCAACTGAAACAGATTCTGCTCGGCCTGCTCGCCGCGTTGAGCGTATTTCTGCTGGTCAGTGGCGTGGCTGACTGGATTCCCACACCGGCTGGCAATCTCGCCAAGGTCAAGGAAAGCACCACCATTAAACGCACCATCATCCCGGCCGAAAGCAGCAGCACAGACAGCAGCGCCACCAGCAGCGAAGCCACCAGCAGCTCCAGTAGTGTGGCGGGCCAAAGCACCACAACCGAGTATCCGATCGATGTGATGAAAAAAGCCGCGCTCGCTCCCGCCAGTGCCTTAACGGGCCTGACCGAAGCTGACCACGCCGCCTTGTTGTTCATGGAATATTGGACCCTTAATGACTTAGACACCGCCACCATCGCCAAGTATACCCAGGACAAAAACGTTTCTTACGCCTACCACACCGTCACTGGCGCGAATGGCAACCTGATCGTCTTCTCGCAAACCTACACAATCAACGGTGAAAAGACTCAGACTTACATGTTTTATGGCTGGTTGAATGGCGAAGAAAGTCGCCTGTACAACATGTATGACTCCAAAACTGCCATCACTTCACTGGCGCAGCAGTATGGCATTACCGTGAGCGGCAATACCGTTAAACCGAAGAACGTGGAAATCCGCGACAGCGTGATGAACCTGAGGCAGCTGGTGTCGGCATTTACCAGTTATCACGACTACCAAACCGTGAAGAAAGGCCTCCAGCACGGCGCCGCCATTCCCCTGCAGTAAGGGCTCATAGTCGTACAAAATAGCGCCCGCCATCATTGATGGTGGGCGCTATTTGAATACCTTGCGTTTATTGAATCGTGAATGGGGACGCTTGCCCGCTAACCGTCACGGTCATGGCTGCATACCCAGTTGTTTCATAATATCAGCCCGGCTGATTATCGCGCCCTTACTTTCGGCACGATTGGCCTGGGCGTCCTTGTAGTCCGCTTCATCTTCCATGCGTTCAAGTACTGCCCGCCGCATGTAGGCAGCCGCGGAGATCCCTTCAGAAGCAGCCAACTGCCGCAGCAGGTCATATTGAGCTTGCGTCAACCGCAACGATATTTTGATCATTTCTGCCATATAATGCCGACCTCATTTCTTCACATTGACAGATAAGTCCACCAAACTGGCTACAGGTGACGGATCACTTATAGCTTATGCTCATAATACAGCGTACTGCCAACCCACAGCCAAAACGTCAACCCAATCATCAACCCAATCCCGCTGAGCATGGCCTTCAAGGTGGCGTCGAGCTGGCCGCCGCGCACGGCGAGCACCACCACCACGCCGGTGATGACGACCCCCAACAACAGTTTCAGCGTCCGGTCATTGGCCTTGAGTCTGATGAGCTGCTGCCGCTCATCGCGTTCATCAAGCCGGTCTTCCCGCGTTGCCTGCTTCGAAGTCGCGCGGCGAATGGCCACGGCCCCTGCCAACCAGCAGCCCAGGATGATCAACCAACTCTGGGCCAAGTCCCAGCCGTGCAGAGCCGGGCCGGTGAGCTGAAAATACAGATTGAGGCTGCCTAATACCACTAACCCGAGGCCTGCCAGCAGGCCCTTTTGATTATAAATTTTCAATTTCATCATCCTCCTGTTGCTTGTTTTCCGCTAAGCAGCACAGTGTTTCCACACTGACACCAAAGACTTCAGCTAAGCGATAGGCCAGCATCAGGCTAGGATTGTACTGCTCTTTTTCGATTGAAATAATGGTCCGCGCCGAGACATGGACCTGAGCCGCCAGCTCGGCCTGCGTCAGCCCAGCGGCTTTGCGGTATGCTTTAACCTTGGTTTTCATCCTAACCTCCAAAAGTGAAGCTCGCTTCATGTGAAGCTGGCTTCATATTAAAACCATGACCGCTTCCTGTCAAGGTAATTTTCACCAGGTTCAGGCGACTTTTGCCGGTTTCTAAGTGAAAATGCGGTACACTTAGGGGACAACCATTTAAAACTGGAGTGAGATTATTGAGTAAAGTAGGCGTTCTTGGTGCCGGTACTTGGGGCATCGCATTATCCCGCATGTTAGCCAACACAGGCCATACCGTGACAGTGTGGTCCGCGCTACCTGATGAGGTGAAGCAGCTGGATCAAACGCGGCAACAAAAGAACCTGCCTGGCATGACGATTCCGGCCAGCATCACCTTCACCAGCGATTTGCAGGCCGCTTGCACGGACCAGGCTTTGCTGCTTTTGGCGGTACCATCGATTTATGTCCGGTCAACCGTCAAACAAGCCGCGCCCTTCATCCCTGCCGGTCAGCTGATTGTCGATGTCGCCAAAGGGCTTGAACCCGACACGATGCTGACGATGACCCAGGTGATTGCCGACGAACTCAGCCAGCTGAACGCGCCAAAAATGCGGCTCGTGGCGCTGTCCGGCCCGACCCACGCTGAAGAAGTGGCGCTGGATTTGCCGACGACGATTGTGGCCGCGGCCGATGACGAGGAAGCCGCCAAGCAGGCACAAGACATTTTCACCTCTAGCTTCATGCGGGTTTACACCAACCCAGATCGCTACGGCGTGGAACTGTGCGGCGCCTTGAAAAATATCATCGCCTTGGCCGCCGGCATTTCGGATGGCTTAGGCTACGGGGATAACGCCAAGGCCGCGCTGATCACCCGTGGTATGACCGAAATCAAGCGGCTGGGCACCAAGCTTGGCGCGCATGCGGCCACTTTCGACGGGCTGGCGGGCATTGGCGATTTGATTGTCACCGGCACCAGTACCCACAGTCGCAATCACAACTGCGGCCTCTTGATTGGCCAAGGCATGAGTCCCGCCGCCGCCAAAAAGCAAATCGGCATGGTCGTTGAAGGCATCAACGCCATCCCTGGCGCCTTGGAGCTGGCCGCCAAAGCTAACGTCAGCATGCCAATTGTTGAAACCGTTGACCAAGTCATCAACCATGGCCTCGATCCGAAGGAAGCCGTGCAGCAGCTGCTGAATCGCAAGAAAAAAGCGGAATTTTAACCGCTGATGCCGCCGCCCGTTAAGAAAGCCTTAAACGCGGCCTGAACCGCCCGTTCTTGCCTTCAACATGGTACGCTGAAAATTGTTGACGAGGGGGTGGCACCATGAAAAAGCGTTGGCTGACTGGCACACTATTTGCTTTGATGATCATCAGCAGCTTAATGAGCCTGTTCATGCCCCTCGAGTATGTGCGCGGTCATTCCATGGCCCCTACGTTAAAACCGGGGCAGTGGATCGTGGTGATGAACACCAAGCTCGCCAGTGCCATCAAGCAACCGGTGCGCCGCGGTGATTTGATCACCTTCCGCAATGACGGGTTGGTCAAGCAAATTCCCGCCCAGCGGTTGTTGGTCAAACGCGTCATCGGGATGCCTGGCGATTTAATCGGCATCAACCGCACCACGGTGTACCGCAACGGCCAGGCGCTGAAGGAGCCTTACGTCAAATACCCGATGGCTAACCAGCACTATAATTACGACGGTCAACCGGATGGCGGCGCCTTGTTCGCTGATGCCAGCTTTCAGCGCACGACCTTGCTGAAAGCCCACCAGTATTTCGTCTTAGGCGATAACCGGCCGCGCTCGGCCGATTCCCGCTGGTTTGGTCCCATTGCCACGGCGCAAGTCGCCAGCAAGGTCCTGTGGCGGCTGCCTTTCAACAACCAAAACTGGTGGGTGCGCGGCCTGTGGTACCTGGTGCACGTCTTACCGCTGCTGTTCTTGCTGATTTGGTTTGCGCTGGCTTATGGGCATGAACTGATCCGGCTCCTACGCGGTAATCAATAAAATGACAGACTGCGAAGCGCAGCTAAAAAGCGCCTGGTTCAACCCTCAAACTCAGGGTTTGAACCAGACGCTATTTCTTTGGCGCTAATCCATAAAGAAATTATAGGCGCGGTCGCCGACTTTGGGCAGGAACTCGTGGCCGTATTCCGGCAGAATGTAAAGCTGCTTTTCACCGGCCAACTGGTGATACGCCCCAAACTGGGTGACCGGTGGCACCACCTGGTCTTGCAAGCCCAGCCCCCAGATCAGTGGCGTTTTGATTTGCGCCGCAAAGTGCTGAACGTCGATATATTCGAGCGTATCGAAAAACGCGTCCTCCCGCTCATGCAGCGGATCACGGTAGCGGAACCAGTACGCGAGCTGGTCATAGCCGTTATTTTCGGCGCCGAGCGCATAGGCTTTGCGATAATCGCACAGGTACGGGTAGTTCACGTAAGCACGGTGAATGGTTGGCACCAGGCCAAGGGTGGCCAAGGTCAGCCCGCCACCTTGTGAACCGCCCATCGCGTAGATCCGGTCAGGATCTACGCCTGGCATCGCCGCCAACAGGTCAGCGGCTTCAGCGCAATCCAAGAACACACTGCGGTAATACAAATGCTGCGGCCCATCTTCCACGCCGCGAATAATCAACCCCTTAAGCGTGCCACCAGTAGTTTGGGTGGTGTCGACACTGGGGCCGCCTTGGCCGCGCACATCAATCGCCAGCACGACAAACCCTTCAGCCGCCCAGTTGAATTTCTGGGTGAAATCACCGGCATCGCAGTGATAGCCGTGAAACATCAGGAGGCCTTTGTGCGCCTGCTTGGGATCATAGGCCTTGGGCATGATCAGCTGGGCATGAATGCGCGCCTGGCCGACGCCGGTGAACCAATAATCATAGGCCTGGGCGACCTGGCTACGAATTGCCACCGGTTTTTGCTCGACCTCAGGCTTTGTCGCTCGCATTTCGGCCAGGGCCTGCTGCCAAAAAGCACCAAAATCCGCAGGGCGGTGGCCCGAACCGCGATAATCTGGGTACATGTCCGTCACCGTCATGGCCTAAGCCTGCGCTTTCTGGATTTCCGCCATGGCGGTAGCAAGCACTTTTTCCCCATTCATCGTGCCATAGTCGCGCATGTTGATGACGGATACCGGCACTGGCAGATCCTTTTGCAGCTTGGTCGCCACGTAACTGACCTGCGGGCCGATTAAAATCACATCCGGTTGGTACTTATCCATTTGGGCTTCGACGCCGTTAACGCCAATCGCATCAATCTGGGCCTCAATCCCTTGTGCCTTGGCCGCTTGCTGCATCTTGGTCATCAGCAAACTACTCGACATTCCGCCAGCACAGGCGAGTAAAATATTCACTTTTGTCATCAACCAAACCCCCTCATGTATATACATATAGAGTAGTCTTTTGAGTTATGATTGCAAGCGCTTTCCAAACCTCTTATCGTCCACTTTTCCCGGGAAATAA
The DNA here is from genome assembly GCF_036246225.1 of Lacticaseibacillus salsurivasis. Classification (NCBI taxonomy): domain Bacteria; kingdom Bacillati; phylum Bacillota; class Bacilli; order Lactobacillales; family Lactobacillaceae; genus Lacticaseibacillus; species Lacticaseibacillus salsurivasis. Next base: position 98,880 of record NZ_BTTP01000006.1, on the reverse strand, counting down.
TACCAGCCGCCCGCTCATCTAACAAAACTGTTATCTGTCTTTACTCCCCTTTACCGGTATCCAGTGGTATTCTATGCCTAGCGCGACAACGCGTGAGAGGAGCAGTGTATGGGAACAATTTTGACAGTCGATCACCTCGACAAATCCTTTGGCGCTAAGCAAGTGTTGCATGGCGTTGATTTCTTCGTTGAAGAAGGCCACATCGTTGCTTTGGTGGGTCCCAACGGCGCCGGGAAAAGTACCATTATGAAGGCCATCTTGGGGCTGATTCCAGTCGACGGCGGCGGGATTGATATCAAAGGCCAACCCGTGTCGATCACCTCACACCAGGCACTGCGGAACGTCGGCGCCTTGATTGAGTATCCAGGCATTTATCCGTTCCTGTCTGGCCGCCAGCAGCTGCAGCTGTTTGCCAACCAACATAACAAGCAAACCAATGTCGATACCATCATCAAAGCGATGGGCATGGGCAAGTACATCGACCGGCCAGCCAAAAGCTACAGTCTGGGCATGAAACAAAAGCTCGGCATCGCTCAGGCCCTAGTGAACAACCCGCAACTGGTGATTCTTGATGAACCGATGAACGGCCTCGATCCGCAAGCGGTCAAAGACCTACGAGACCTGTTGCGGAATTTGGCCAGCCACGGCACCAGCTTCCTGATTTCCAGCCATATTTTGTCGGAATTGGAAAAGCTGGCCGATGACGTGCTGATTCTCAACCACGGTCAAATCGTCAAGCATGCCACCATGAAGGCCTTAGAAGCCGCTGGCGGCATTACTTACAAGATTGCCGTGGATAACCTGGATCAGGCCAAAGCGGCGCTGACAATGGCTCAGAGCAAGTTCTCGGTGGTCGATGATGCCATCACCTTGCTCGACACCGCCCCAGGCGAATTGAATGCCGCCTTGTATGCTTTGGTGAATGCCGGCGTGGCAATTAACACCGTCGCCCAGCAAGCGCACGACCTTGAAGGGGCCTTCTTAGCCATGGTCCACGACGATCAGAAAGAGGAGGCCTAACGATGCTCACCCTTTACAAACAAGAAGTTTATAAACAGATTCATAAAATCGGGTGGTGGATTGCCTTGGGCTTCATGGTCCTGGTGCAGATCACCTTCGGCATCGTCGGCAAGCGCAACCCCAGCATGTTTGCCCCTAGTGATTTGGTTGGCAATAGCTACGTCGGCGGCGGGCTGGTCATGCTGATTGCCATCGCCTCCACCGCCAGCATCATTGCCATGGAATTTCAGTATGGCACGATGAAGCAGCTGTTGTACCGCCAGTATTACCGGAGTCAGGTCTTTATCAGCAAAATACTGACCGCCTTAACCCAGCTGGTCTTTCTCCAAGTGGTGGCAGGGTTGATGACGGTCGGCTTAACCTTGATTTTGTTCCCTAGCTACAATTGGGCCCAGCACGTCGGCAACTTAACTCACGGGCTGATTTACTTGCGCGCCATCGGGTCTGACTTGCTGGTAGGATTACTCCTGTTGTCAGTCGTCATTCTGCTTTCGACCGTCTTCAAATCCAATGCCGCCGCGATTGCCACCGGCCTCGTGGGTTACTTCTTAGCCCGACTAGCTTCGACGTTGATGATTGCCATGATTGCTTGGCAGCACTGGACCAAGTTCCTACCGTTTACGTTCCTGCTCACGAATTATCAGATTCAATCCGCTGATTTTGCCAAGCTGACCTTGTTCAGCACGCCAATGATGATCGGCGGCACCTTGCTTTACACCGTGGTCTTTACCTTGATTGCTTATCTCAGTTTCCGCAAACGCAGCGTCTAATCACAAAGGAGTGATTGTTTATGGCAGAATTTTTGGTTACCACCACTGAACATGTCCCTGGCCACAATTATGAAGTGATTGGTGAAGTCTTCGGCGTCACCACCCAGTCCCGCAACATGATTTCCGATCTTGGCGCCGGGCTTAAAAGCCTGGTGGGCGGCGAAATCAAAGGCTACACCAAAATGCTCCAGGTTTCCCGTGAAAACGCCATTGAACGCATGAAAGACGAAGCCCTGGCGAAAAACGCCGATGCGATTGTCATGATGCGCTTTGACTCCGGCTCCATTGCTACCGACATGCAATCCGTGGTCGCTTACGGCACCGCGGTCCGTTTCGTCGACTAATCCGACCGTTTGGGGCTGTGACAAAAGGCGGTTTTGGAGCCGACAGGTAGCCTAGCCCTCCACCAAGTCCGAACTTTGGACTCGGTGGAGGGCGTAGCTAGCTGCTCGGCTCCAGCCTTTTGGCACGTAACTCTGCTGGAATATTTGGAGTGAATTTAGGGGCTGTGACATTTATCACAGCTCCTTTTTTAAACGAGGAGACCACTTATGCACTCATCATTTTGGCCTTGGCTCAAACGGCAGACCGGGGCTGTGCTGGCCTTTGCGGGCCTGACGCTTGCCGTCTATGGCTATCAACTGCCTTCGCTGGTGTATGCCGGCGTGCTGAAACACCATCATCAAACCGCCAGCGACTGGGTGATGCTGGCGCTGATGGTGATCCCTGGGGCGGCCGAAATCTACGCGCTCAGTCGCCTTTACCGGCGCCGCCTGCGCCAAAACAACCCCTTGCACATCCAGCGTCGCCCCTTCCACGGCCGCGACTGGGGCGAAATTTTTGGCCTGTATGCCCTGATTTTGGCCGTCGAAATCGTCATTTCGCAGTTTGGCCTGCCCGAAAACCAAGTCGCCATTAACCAAACCCGCACCAGCTGGCCGCTAATGACCTTCTTCATGAGCGCCCTGTTTGCGCCGCTCATTGAAGAACTGGTCTTTCGCGGGCTCTTCATGACCTATTTCTGGCGCCAAGATGATCGCCGCCACAACTGCTGGGCGGTGATCACCTCGGCGCTGGTGTTTGGCCTGATTCACGAACCAAGGCTGTCCTGGTTTTTGGTCACGTACACCACCATGGGCCTCGGCATGGCGTTTTTATACCGGCAAAAACGCGATTTACGTTATGCTTTCGCCCTGCATTTCACCATCAATGCCCTCCCTTCCCTGATTTGGATTCTGCCACACTGAACGATAAAATTCGGGTGGGAACATTTGTTCGGAAAAGGCCAACTTTCTCATAAATTTGTGAAATAATCCAAGCGACTGTCCACCAAAAAATATTTTTATTTGGCCGCCTGCACGCGACCCCTTCACGCTTTCAGCGTTGTTTCACTGGGCTTTCAGCCAAGATGGGGCTTGACAGGGTCTGGCTTACAGCGACGCGGGTTTGGCCGCTTGTGAATTGAGTTTCACAAACTTTTCCCAGTTGAATTAGACCTGACATCCCCGGCCAATCTGCTATAATTAATTTCACAGCGATCACCTGTTAGCACATTCCGGAAGGCAGGCCATCGTCATGGATAAGTAGCTTGGAGGAATTGTCATGCTGGATCAATCTGTTGTTAAACCCGTCGTCGCCTTAGACGACCATAAGTACATTACCCTTATCCCTGACGCCGAATACAATCTCGAAGTATGGGAAAAAATCGAAGGCCGCGCCCACCGCATGGGCCGCATGGACTACAAGTTCCACCGGGACACTTTCGCCGGCTTTATTTACCGACTGATGCCATCGGTTAACTTGGTGCAAATTCACGATTTGCAAAAACAGATCAATCCGTATTTTGACTTAGAAGTCTAACCCTGGGAGGTGCGCCATGTCCGTTGTCGCAAAATTAATGGTGATGTGCGTGGCCGCGCTGCTGGTCACGCTGCTCCTGATCGGGGCGGAATGGCGCACAAAGCGGCTATCTTGGGCCAGCACGGGCCTGAAAGGCGCCATCGCCGTGGTGGTGGCTGGCGTGCTCATCAGCCTGCTCACCGTCCGTTAAATCCGCATTTTCATCACCGCTACCGGCGCTTGTCGGTAGCGGTTTTTCTATGTGGCGACTTCGGCCATGGTACTAGATATAGATTGCAAAATCGACATAACACCAATATCCAGTATATTCAAGACTGTACATGTAATTTTTCCTGCTGCATAATGGAACTCGTTCTTTTTTTGCTTATTCATTGAGGGGGAATTGTCGCATGCAAGTTTCAGAAAATTATGGTCATTGGTTAATCCATCAACTCAAAGGCTGGCCGCAGCAGAATTATTACCTGTTCTGGTTCGCGCTGGGCTGTCAGTTGATGACCTTGGTCAATGCGCCGATCACCCCGGTCGCAGTGATTACCTTTATCGGCACCACGCTCGGCGTCCTGTGCGTCCTTGCCATCAACGCCACCAAGGCCGTGAACGGCTGGCTGGGGCTGGTGTCGGCTGCCTGCTTCATTTTCGTCGGCTTCACCGCCAAAAACTACCTGTCGATTTTTGAACAGATTGCTTATGTCCTGACCTTGGATCTGCCGGTATTGATTTCGGTGCGGTCCTGGAACGACGACACCAAAAACCATCTCAAGGCCTTCCGTTTAAAGGAATGGGTCATTGCGATCGCCGCCACGCTGGCGGTGTGGGCGCTGTCGGCGGTGCTGATTGGCCGCTTCACCAACGACCCGCGGCCGATTTATGATGGGATGGCGTTTTCAATTTCATTAACCGGCGGCATCATCTGTTTCTTGCGGTATAATAGTCAGTATTTCTGGTGGTTGTTCTCCGGTATCGCCCAGCTGATTTTGTGGGCGATCACCTTCGCGCAAGGTGATGCCAGCCTCGGCATGGCGATCAACGCTAGTATCTATGTGATCAACGATCTTTTGGCCTTCACCATCAGCCCTTGGTTCAACCGCGGACGGCGGAAACTCGGCCTGAAGACGCTGTGAGCAACACGATTAGGAGAGAAGCAAACTTATGATTTATATCCTCGGGAGTATCGGCGCAGGCAAGACCTCGTTGACCAAAATTCTTTCAGCTGACCTCAACGCGCCAGCTTACTATGAAGACGTCGAAGGCAATGGGATGATTGCCAAAATGCTGCAGAAATTCTATTCCGCCGGTGAAGACAGCCGGAAAACCACCGGGACCATTTTGCAGATTGCCTTTTTGACTTACCGCTATCAGCAGCTCAAGAAAGCCATCATGCAGGAAAACGCCATTATGGACTCCTCACTGGAATCCGATTTCGTCATGGCGACTCAGCTGCATAACAACGGCGAAATCGATGACATTGACTACAACATCTATGTCACCTTGTCGCAGGAAATGCAGTCCAACGTCAACGGCAGCCCGTGGAACGGCCTGCCGGACCTGGCGATTTACCTTAAAATCGACCCCGACCACGAAATCGATGAGATTCAAAGCCGCGGTCGCGAAATGGAAGACATTCGCCAAAAGCCGGAGCTGGTGGCCTACTACAACCGCGTGAACCAAGCCTACCGCGACTGGTCGAAAGGCTACACCCGCGCCACCATGCTGACGATTGACCGTGACCACCTGGATTTCGTGAATAATCCGGAACATCGCAACATCGTGTTGGATCAGATTGAAAGCAAGCTGGTCGAACTCGGCAAACTCGCCCCAGCGCGGTACGCAGAGATTCAAACGGCCCGCCAAATCACGGCTTAATTGCCCGGGAAATCATCATCAACATTCTCCAAGCGACTCGCCATGGCGAGTCGTTTTTTTATTATTCCAAATCTGGATTGTGTGGGATGTCAACGCTTCCGAGTTAATCTGAAGTATGGTAATCTAAACTGGATAAATAATAGTTTTATAATTATTCAGTTAAAGGAGTTATTATCCTCATGGCAGAACAACCTAAACCCGCCTCCTCGCGCAAACGGAACCTGATCGTCATCGCGGTCATTGCACTGCTAGTGGCCGGCGCCAGTACTTATGGTCTCTGGTCCTCCGCTAAGAGCAAGCGTGAGGCCGCAGTATCCGAATCGGTCGGCTTTTTTCATCGTTATCAGAACTATCTGATCACGAAAGTCACCATTGACGGCAAGAAGCAACCTGCTTTGACGCTATATCCCCGCACCATCGACTATGACGACTTTTCGCTGGAGGACATGGGCGATACTGCCCCTTTGATTAAAATGGCCAAGCAAGGCACCAAAAATGTTGAACCTGGCACCAAACAGGCCCAGCAAGTGCAGGCGAATAACAAACTGGCGCATGATGTGGCCAATCTCACCACTTTGCAAAGTCTCGATCCGGAATACCTTAAAGAAGGCACCGTTTATCTTTTTACCGATGAAAATCCAGGCGATGGCACCAAGTTTGTCAATCATGTCATCAAGTTAGGCGATAAGATGATCGCGGCGCTTGGCAAAATGAAATGGCAAACCAACGAAGGCCGCAACTTTGCCACCAGTGAATTGGCCTATGTGAAAGCCGCCGTGGCCTTGATGCAAGAGCTAAAGCAAAACTATCCTGAAGCCTTGGATGCTTTGGTGATTGATGATGCTTTGGTCAACCTTGATGCCACCACCCGTGAGGAAATTGCGGCCAAATACAAACAGGTGAATAAGGTCGGTGGCGCCTCAAAGCACGCCTACATTTTCGCTGAAATGCCATCGCGCCTCACTGGTGAGGATTACGACTATGCCGTCGAACAGGCTGATCAAGCAGCAGAAGACGCAGCAGAAGACAGCGTGCCTGACGAAGACGACAGTGCGCCAATGCTGGAAAGTGGCAATATCGGCTCCCGAGACATTCTGGATCACACCACGGTCTCGTGGGTCGAAAATGACTCTGGTAATTACGACGTCTGGCTCGACAATGCCTCTGATACCTCGTTCAACCTGGCCAAAGAAGCAATCGTGCTTTCCCAAAGCAGCGAAGACTGGTCCGTGCGCCTAGTCAACTTCGATGGCGACGCCGACGACTTCCGCGCACTTCATGTCCTGCCAATCGGTGATACCACCAATGACGGCTGGTCTTGGTCGAAACTGTACTGCCCAGCCGGTTACCAACGCCGCATCATCACCAATGTGTCCTCAGACACCTTCGATAAGTTCTCCGATGGCTATGTGCTTTATGAATTCCCGCAAAGCGGGACGAGCTACATGACCTTAGGCAAACTGGAAATGAGCGATGATTAAGCCCACGGTATTGCCCGGGAAATAGCAGCAAGAGGCTTGTTGGTTAGCGGGCCCCGAAGGTTTTTTCGGTCAGTAAAATAGGCGCCATCACCGTGGTTTAGCCACGATGATGGCGCCTATTCGTTTGTTCTTTACGCGCCGACTTTGGCAATCTTGCCTTGTTCAATATACACAGACAAAATCGCGATATCAGCTGGGTTCACCCCGCTAATGCGGGTGGCTTGGGCCAGCGTTTGCGGCTGGATTTTGGTCAGCTTCTGGCGCGCTTCGGTGGCGAGGCCGTTAATCGCTTCGTAATCGATGCGATCCGGAATCTTCTTGGCTTCCATGCGCTGCAAACGGGCAATGCTTTGCTGCTCCTTGGCGATGTAGCCGGCGTACTTCAGGGAGATTTCGACTTCTTCGGTAATGGTATGATCCAGCGGCGTCGCCAGCGGGATGAATTGCATCAGGTCTTGATAGCTAACTTCTGGCCGCTTGAGGAAATCGCTGGCCAGCACGCCGTCCTTCAGTGGTGCCGCGTTGATTGAGGCCAGCCAGTCGTTGACCTGGCCTGGCTTCAGCCGCGTCGTCTGCAAACGCTGAATTTCGGCTGCAATGGCGGCTTTTTTGGCCTCAAACTGGGCAAACCGCTCATCAGAGATCAGGCCGAGTGCATGGCCTTTTGCCGTTAAGCGCAAGTCGGCATTATCATGCCGCAGCAGCAGGCGATATTCCGCCCGGCTCGTCAGCAGCCGATACGGCTCGTTGGTGCCCTTGGTGACCAAGTCGTCGATCAAGACCCCAATGTAAGCGTCAGAGCGGCTGAGCGTGAAGCTAGGCTTGTTCTGGGCGCGCAGAGCCGCGTTGATGCCGGCCATGATCCCTTGACCGGCGGCTTCTTCGTAGCCGCTGGTGCCATTCATTTGCCCGGCAGTGAAGAGGTTTTTCACCACTTTAGTTTCCAACGTGGCGGTCAGCTGCCATGGCTCGATGATGTCATACTCGATGGCATAACCGGGGCGCATCAATTCGGCATGCTGCAGGCCGGCAACGCTATGAAGCATCTTCAGCTGCACTTCTTCCGGCATCGACGTCGAGAAGTCGCCCACGTAGTATTCCTCCGTGTCGCGGCCTTCTGGCTCCAAAAACAGCTGGTGGCGCGGCTTGTCGGCAAAGCGCACGACCTTGTCTTCAATCGACGGGCAATACCGCGGGCCCACGCCTTTGATCACCCCAGAAAACATCGGCGCGCGGTCAAGGTTTTCGCGGATGATTTGGTGCGTCTTTTCATTGGTGTAGGTCATCCAGCAAGACATTTGATCTTTCAAATAGGCAGAATCCGGCGTTTCATAGGAGAACGCATGCGGCGCAACGTCGCCAGGCTGCTCTTCGGTTTGATCAAAATCGATGGAATGGCCCACCACCCGCGGCGGAGTGCCGGTTTTGAAGCGGCGCAGCTTGAAGCCGAGGTGTTCAAGGTCTTCCGAGAGCTTGATGGAAGGCAGCGAATTATTCGGGCCGCTGCTGTACATCAGCTCCCCGATGATGATTTTCCCCCGGGAGGAGGTGCCAGCCGTCAGCACGACGCTTTTGGCCCGATACCGGGCGCCAGTGGCCGCCACGACGCCCACGCACACGCCATCTTCCACCAGCAGCCGCTCCACCAGCCCTTGGCGCAAATCCAAGTTAGGTTCAGCTTCAATGGTCGCCTTCATCGAGCGGTGATAAGCGGCTTTGTCTGCCTGGGCGCGCAACGCGCGCACGGCCGGGCCTTTACCGGTGTTCAGCATCCGCATCTGGATGTAGGTTTTGTCGATGTTGCGGCCCATTTCGCCGCCGAGGGCATCGATTTCGCGCACCACGATGCCTTTAGCTGGCCCGCCCAAAGACGGGTTGCAAGGCATAAAGGCCAGCATTTCCAGGCTAATGGTGATCAGCAGGGTCTTTTGGCCCATGCGCGCCGCGGCCAGCGCGGCTTCACAACCGGCATGGCCGGCGCCGACCACGACCACATCGTAGGCGGCGGCTTCATATTCACGTACTTGTGGCATGTTTATCTCCTTTATTTTCCCAGACAAAATTGTGAAAACAGCTGGGTGATCAGCTCATCTGGCGCGGCATCCCCGGTAATTTCACCGAGTTTATCCCATGCTGCGGTCATGTCGATTTGCACCAGGTCAATTGGCATCCCCGCTTCTATGCCGGCCAGCACACTTTGCAGGCTGGCTTTGGCTTGCCGCAGCAGGCCGATCTGGCGGGAGTTAGTGACCATGACGGTGGTTTGGCTGTTTTCAATGCCGCCAAAGAACAAGCTGGCGATTTGCTGATCCAGCGCTGCCACCCCTTCTGCCTTCAAAATGCTGGTGCGAATCAGTTGTTCGGCAGGCACCAAGGCGGCCAGCTGGGTTTGATCCAGCTGGGCTGGCAAGTCTTGCTTATTCAGCACCACAATCCGCTTTTTATCAGCGGTGGCTTTGATCAGGGCTTTATCTTCGGCCGTGAGCGGCTGGCTGGCATCCAGCACCAAAATAATTAAATCCGCTTTGGTGATGGCTTGCCGCGAGCGTTCGACGCCGATTTTCTCGACTTTATCGTCGGTGTCGCGAATTCCGGCCGTATCCACCAACTTCAGCGGCACACCGCGCACGTTGACGTACTCTTCCAGCACATCGCGGGTGGTGCCAGGGACGTCGGTGACAATCGCCTTATCCTCGTGCATCATGTGATTGAGCAGCGAGGATTTACCGACATTCGGCCGACCGACAATCGCCGTGGCCAGCCCTTCGCGCAGCACCTTGCCTTGGCTGGCGGTTTGCAGCAGCTCATCCACGCGGCTCAGCACCAGTTGCGCTTTTTCCTGGAGCATTTTGGTGGTCATTTGGTCGGTGTCGTATTCCGGGTAGTCGATGTTCACTTCCACCTGCGCCAGCACTTCCAGAATCTCCTGGCGCAAGTTGGTGATTAGTCGCCGTAAATCGCCATCCAGCTGATCAACGGCGACTTGCATCGCACGGTCGGTTTTGGCGCGAATCAAATCCATCACCGATTCGGCTTCCGTCAGGTCAATGCGGCCGTTCAAAAAGGCGCGTTTGGTGAATTCACCCGGTTCCGCCATCCGGGCGCCAGCGCCGAGCAGCAGCTGCAGCACCCGGTTGGTGGAGACAATGCCGCCGTGGCAGTTGATTTCTACCATATCTTCGCGCGTATAAGTCTTCGGCCCGCGCAGCACCGACACCATCACCTCGTCGACAGTTTCGCCGCTATCCGGGTCGATGATGTGCCCATAATTAATCGTATTGGTCGGTACCTTCAGCAGATTTTTGCCGTGGTACACCTTGGCCGCGGTTTGCAGCGCCGCCTCGCCGGATAAGCGGACGATTGAAATCGCCCCTTCACCAGGCGGCGTCGAAATCGCGGCAATCGTATCGTAAGCGGTGATGGTTGTTCCCAAAATAACGCGTCCTTTCCCTGTCCAACAAAAAAAGCGCATCGCCACGACAAACCACGCCCTGAGGCTGGTCGATCGTGGACAAAGCACTTTGACTACTTTATCACCTGTTAAATTGTGCCTGTATCATACAAAACTTGACGGCAAATGTCAAAAACTGCGGTGGGAGCGCGGCGTAATCACGACATAGCGCCGCGGGTCCGTGCCTTCCGAATGGGTTTCGACATAGGCATTATCCGCCAGCGCTTGGTGAATGGCCTTGCGCTCAAACGACGGCATTGGGTCGAGGTACACCGCCGTGCCACGGGCGACAACTTCGCGCGCCGTTTTTTCGGCCAGACGCCGCACCGCTGTATCACGGCGTTCGCGGTAATCGCCGACATTCAGCATGATGGTCCATTTGCTTTTACCGTAGTGATTAAACTCGGTTTGGGCCAAAAATTGGATGGCATTGATGATTTTACCGTGCTTGCCAATCAGCAAGGCGTCTTTGGCGGTGGTCAAATCGAACCACACCTGATCGCCGCGCCGCTCGTTGTCGATGGTGGCGGCTAAGCCCAGCTGGTTGGTAATATCTTCCAAATAGCTTTGGACCAAGGCAATCGCGGTTTGGTCATCGCGTTTGGTGCCATCACGGCGCAACGCCTCTGGCAGCGGTGGCAAAGGCGGGCGACGCTTGGGCTTGGCTGGCTTTGGGGCGGGCACGGCTTCAGCTTCCGCGACTGCCGTGGCGGCATTGCTTGGTTCATTCAGCTGCAAGTTGACAATCGCTGGCTTGCGGCCGAGGCCGAGCACGCCTTTTTTCCCTTCTTGAACCACTTCCACGCTGATCTGATCCCGACCAGCTTGCATGGCTTCCAGTCCAGTGGCGATTGCTTTTTGAATCGTAGCACCCTGGAATGTGGGCATAAGATTCCCTCCTAGTTGTGCTTGGTGAAACGATGTGCGGAGTTGCGGGCTGTCTAGTTGCGCTCCGCCGAGCAACGGGAGAGCAGCTAGCTACGCACTAGCCCTCACCGCCAAAAAAAAGGCGGTAATGACTAGTGCTAGGCTACCTGTCCCCCTAAGTGCGCTCGGCTCCGCAGCCTGTCTCTAGTTGCGCTCCGCGGGGCAACGCCCGAGCAAATAGCTACGCTCTAAGCCTCACCGCCAAAAAACGGCGGCAATGCTTAGAGCTAGGCTATTTGTCGGGCTAAATGCGCCCCGCTCCGCAGCCTTATTTCCTTAACGCTCGCTTATAAGCTTTCCGCACGGCCTTTTTGTGGTCTTTTTCCGCTTGGGCTTTTTCTTGGCGTTCGCGGCGGAGTTTGAATGGGTTTTGCAGGAAGAAGGTCTGGCCGAGTGAGAAGGCGTTGGTGACGACCCAGTAAACGGCCAGGGCACTTGGTAAGTTAATCGCGAAGAATAAGATCATCAGTGGCGAGACGGCCGCCATGATCCAGTTGCTTGAGGTGCGAACCGGCTGGGCCATCGTTGAAACCACACTGGTCGCCAAGGTGAACAAGGCTGCCAGAATGGGCATGATGAAGTATGGGTCAGGTGAGCCCAGGTGAACCCACAAGAAGTCCCCGACTTTCAGGGCTGGGGTGCGCCAAATTGCCTGGTACAAGGCAATCAGGAAAGGCATCTGGACGACGATTGGCAGGCAGCCCATCACTGGGTTAACGCCGGCTTCGGCGTACACGCGCTGGGTTTCGTCCCGCAGTTTTTGCTGCGTGGCGCGGTCTTTGGCGCTGTACTGCTTTTGCAGGGCCTTGATTTCAGGCGCCACCGCCTGCTGCTTGGCCATACTCTTGATCTGCAGGTAGCTCAACGGGAAAATCAAGATCCGGATGATCAAGGTAAAGAGAATGATCCCGACCCCGGCATTACCACCAGAGATTTTGGCCAGCCATAGGACGAACTGCGCGGCGTTATAAATGACGTAGCGATCCCATGGGTTCGTGCTGGCCTTGGTGACAGTTGAGGTCCCGCAGGCAGTTAAGATGACGACCAAAGCTACCAACCCGAGGGTCAGCAGCAGCCGCTTAGTTGATTTCTTCACGAATAAGTCCTCCTAGATGACAGCTCCCTGCCATCCCTATCTATATAGTAGTAACATCTTGTGAAGCCAAAACGCCGGCCAGTTTAAGGACATGCACCAAGTTGCGCTTGGTTTCCGCCATATCTAGCTGGGTGGCGTGACGACGAGCGATCACGAGAAAGTCGGCTTGCGGGTCGAGATCAGGTTTGAGCTCGAGCAGCGATTGCCGGATGTAGCGTTTGATTTGGTTACGCATCACCGCAGTATGGGCGACTTTTTTGCCGACCGAAATCCCCACGCGAAAGTGTTTCTGATCGCGCTGCAGGTGATAGATGACAAAATTACGGTTCGCCACGGACTCGCCGTTTTCGAACACGTCTTGGAACTCATCTTCTTTTTTAATGCGGTAAGACTTTCGCAATGATACTCCCTCACAATCTGCTTTCTAGTATACAAGACAAGCCCTGACAGCGCACGGTTTATTAAGCAAAAAAAAACCACTGACGCGGTCAGTGGCTGTTTAGGCAGATAATACTTTACGTCCCTTAGCGCGACGACGAGCTAAAACTTTACGGCCGTTCTTGGTGCTCATGCGCTTCATGAAGCCATGAACGCGTTCGCGGTGCCGCTTTTTAGGTTGGAAAGTCCGTTTGGTGGTCATAGGAACACCTCCTATTTAGATTGCTATTTTAAAATGACGGTTTCACGCCAAATAACGAGTGCTTATTCAGACAACTTTTCATTATACGGATGACGCCTTGGCTCGTCAAGGATTACCGCAAAAAAGATGCGTCAAAAGTGCAGATTGCTCTGGGAAACACTGGCCAAAATTGTCCACAAAATTGGCCAAAATGGTGGTGAACATTGTGGACAACTTGTGCACGCCAATCTGGCCATTTTGGCTAATTCACGGGTTTTCCCCTGACTTATCCGCTAATTCACACCCTGTCAGTCCAGTTATCCACAAGCAATATTTTGCCTGTGTAAAACGTGTGAAACACGCATGATATCAGGTCTCGCGTTTCACAGTCAAATGTGGATAACTGCGTGAATCCGCGGTTTGACGTGGTCTTTCCCCACCCTTGAGGACAAGTTGTCCGCAAGTTGTGGAAGCCGCTTTTGATTTGGCCGTGAAACATGTGGAAAACTCCTGAAGCTGTGGAAAACTCTGAGGTGAAATGCTAAACTGAAAAAGCGATCATGGGCTTCCGCTTGGGCGGCTTACCCTTGAATTTTTAACACGTTGCGGAGGGGCTTCGGGTGCCAAATATCGATGAATTATGGGCTTATCTAGAAGAAAAATTCCGGGCAGAAATGACCCCGGTCAGCTTTACCACCTGGGTGGGGGCGGTTAAACCACTCACGTTGACCCAAACCACCATCACGCTGGGCGTGCCATCCCAGTTGCATAAAACTTATTGGGAACAAAATCTGGTCACCAAAGTCGTGGAATGGTGCTACGAGTTTGGTAATCTCGAAATCTCACCGGTGATCAAAATCGTCGGGGAAGAAGCGCCGGCCCAGCCGGTGGCCAAAAAAGCCGAGGAACCAGATCCCGGCGTCGTCCCGACCTTTAAAGAGAAAACGCACCTTAATAGTAAATACACCTTCGAAACCTTCGTCACCGGCAAAGGCAACCAAATGGCCCATGCCGCGGCGCTGGTGGTTTCGGAAGAGCCTGGGGTGCTGTACAATCCGCTGTTTTTGTATGGCGGAGTGGGCCTCGGCAAGACGCATTTGATGCAAGCCATCGGCCATCAGCTGCTGGAATACAACCCGCAAGCCAACGTGAAGTACGTCACCTCTGAGGCTTTTGCCAATGACTTCATCAATTCGCTGCAAACCAAAAAACAGGAACAATTCCGCCAGGAGTACCGAAACGTTGATCTGCTGCTAGTCGATGATATTCAGTTCTTCGGCGACAAAGAGGCGACCCAGGAAGAGTTCTTCCATACCTTCAACGCCTTATATGAGAACAAAAAACAAATCGTGCTCACTTCCGATCGCTTGCCCAATGAGATTCCTAAGCTGCAAGAGCGCCTGGTTTCCCGGTTCAAATGGGGCTTATCCGTTGATGTGACGCCGCCAGATTTGGAAACGCGGATTGCGATTTTGCGCAACAAAGCCAACGCCGAACACCTCGTCATTCCAGATGACACCTTGTCTTACATCGCCGGGCAAATCGACTCCAACGTCCGCGAACTGGAAGGGGCGCTGGTGCGGGTGCAGGCTTACGCCACCATGGAGCACGCCGATATTACCACTAGCATGGCGGCGGAAGCGTTGAAGAGCCTCAAGCTGTCGAGCAAAGACAACGAGCTATCCATCAGCCACATTCAAGAAATCGTGGCGAAGTACTACCAGATTTCGGTCAGCGATTTGAAGGGCAAAAAGCGCGTCAAACAAATTGTGATGCCGCGGCAAATCGCCATGTATCTTGCCCGCGAAATGACGGAAAGCAGCCTACCGAAGATTGGGCAAGAATTCGGCGGCAAGGATCACACCACGGTCATTCATGCCCACGAGAAAATCACCGAAGCGATGACGCTAGATGATAATCTCAAGGCCCAAGTGATCGAACTCAAGAACCGGCTACACAATCGGGGCTAAATCGCCATGTGGACAAGTGCTCAAAAACTTGGCCACTTGTCCGCTGACTTATCCACATGTGAACAACCGCAGAATCTCGCGTTTCACTAAGTTATCCACATGACCCACAGACCCTACTACTATTACTTAAAAAGCGTATGATATAGATAACGCTTAACGCTTGGGAGGACGAAACCAAAATGAAATTCACGATCACGCGTGCTACTTTTATCAAGTCACTGAATGATGTTTCTCGGGCCATTTCAACCAAGACCACCATTCCGATTCTGACCAACCTGAAATTGGACCTGACCGACACCGCTTTGATTTTGACCGGGAGCGATGCCGACATCTCGATTGAATCCAAAATCGATGCCACCAGCGAAACCAATGATCTGCAGGTGCAATCAACCGGCAGCATCACCTTGCCAGCCCGGTTCTTTAGCGAAATCGTCAAGCGCCTGCCAGAAAAGACCATGACCGTGGACGTTCAGGATAATTTCCAGACTGTCATCACCAGTGGCCAATCTGAATTTAAGATCAATGGCTTGGACGCCAATAACTACCCGCGCCTGCCAGAAATCGCCGCGGAAAATCCTTTGACCGTGCCAGCAGATGTCCTGCGGCAGCTGATTGCGCAAACCGTCATTGCCGTTTCGACCCAAGAAACCCGGCCGATTTTGACTGGGGTCCACATTCAGATTCAAAATGGCCAACTGATTGCAGTGGCGACTGATTCCCATCGCCTGGCCCAGCGCGTGCTGGAATTGCCTGCAGCTGCTGGCGCCGACTATGATGTCATCATTCCAGGGAAGAGCCTGATTGAACTGGGCCGGACCCTGACCGATGACATTGAAACTGTGGAAATTCGTTTTGCGGACAATCAAGTGTTGTTTATTGCTGGCAATACGTTATTTTACTCCCGGCTGCTTGAAGGCAACTACCCTGACACCAGCCGCCTGATTCCAACCAGCAGCACCACGACCATCGAATTCGATGCGCCAACCTTGCTGTCAGCGATTGGCCGCGCCAGCCTGCTGAGTCACGAAAGCGCCAATAACGTGGTCCGCCTGAACTTGAACGCCGATCAGCAAACCGCCACCATTTACGGCAATTCACCAGATGTCGGGAATGTGGAAGAAGCGCTGCAGTTCACCAACCTGACCGGTGACAACTTGGAAATCTCCTTCAACCCTGACTACATGAAGGACGCGCTGCAAGGCGTTGGCCAAACGACGATTGAGTTGGCCTTCACCGCGCCACTGCGGCCGTTTACGCTGGTGCCTTCAGAAGATAAGACCCATTTCATCCAGCTGATCACGCCAGTGCGGACGTTCAGCTAAGTTCAATCAGCATGACCTTGGCCACTCCCTGTGAGTGGCCTTTTTTGTTGCCCCGCGAAATCTCTTTTTAGCAGCGGTTCAAGCTAAAAGGAGAAGTAACATGAGCAAAAGCGTGTGGCTGTTACTCGTACTGGCATGGTTTGGGCTACGTGGCCGGCCGGTGCAAGCGGCAGATGATCTGTTATTTGAAAACGTCACATGGGGTCCCGTCACGCCAGGGTTTGCCTTTGCGCCGCCGACGGAAGTGTGGGCGGAAATTGATAAAGAAGGAGTGCTGGCCATTGGCTACGCCGACAAGCTAAGCGTCCCTACACCCTTTGCCATCATTGATGTGACACCGATACTTGAGCAAGGGAATGCCGAGGTGACTGTGATCAACAAGACCAGCAACATTTATTACTTCATGATTGTCCCCCATGAGTTGGGTGACATCCAATTCCGTGTTCATGTGGTCAGGAGGAATACCGAAGCCACCGTTTACGATTTTTCACTAACGGTCCATGTGCTTGAGCATTTGCCACCGAATTTAAAAGTCAACGTGGCTGACAAGACCCTTTTGGACTATATACCGGTACAAGTCTTTTTGGTTGATGAGCAAGGTCGTAAATATCTTTCATCGGTAAAACGACCAACGCCAACAGGGCAGATTTTGATGCAACCATCATTGATCGTCCCAAGCGGGCTAGGGGCTTCGAAGCTACCGAATGAAACCTTCACTTATTTTCTGGACGAACAAAACAGGGGCTCGGTGACGATTGTTCATCAACCGGCGCCAACGTTTTTCGTACCTGGTCAACAATTACTACTAAGGGCGCCTATCATCTTGAGTCAACCGCAAGAGAACGCCCGGTTGACCTGGGCCCTGAAAAAGCCGACTGGCGTGGCAGTGGCAACAGTCAGTCACTTGGTGAACGCTACGCAAACCGTGTCCTTTTCACCGGAGCAGGTGGCGCTGGCCCAGACGATCAGCATGACGTTGAGTTTTTCGACTACCAACCTCAATTATCCGGCCAGTCCACTCCAACCCATCACGCCGCTCGCCGCAACCCCGTTATTTGGCGGCAGCGTGTCCCTCCAGACCCTAGCCACCCAGGCGGTGCGCTTGCCTGCCTTATGGCCGGCGCTGCCGATTCAGGCGATGGGCAGCTGGCAATTGTCCCTCACAGTGAGCAGCGATTTGCCAGTGCCGTATTATCTTGAACTGGGCACAGCATTTGCCAATCAGCAGGTGACGCCAAGCACCACCGCGCAGTTGGCAGGCCGGGACAATCAGATGCTTGCCTTGAGCGAAGCCGCTTTGGTGATTTTGCCGACGACCAGGCTCTTGGCCGGGCGCTATGCGGTCACAATTCATTTTTTATTAGTGCGCGGACCGTCCTCTTTTCAGTAAAACGCTAATTTAGCCATTTTGCGGTGGCGATTCTTGCCTAAAACGCGAGAATGGCCTTTTTTTGCGTTTTGGGCCAAAAAGGAGGGGGACACGTATCCCAGCCTAGCCTCCGATTTAATTGGCTGATAACGCCTTTAAACGCGAAATTGGATTGAAGGCACGCCTTAAAAACGGTATAATATATAAGTAATGAATCGCGCTTTTGCGATATTTTTAGCGCCAAAGGAGGGGCTACGATGACGACGGTTCCAATTACGACCGCGTTCATCACTTTAGGGCAACTGTTGAAAGATGCCGGGGTGATCGATAGCGGTGGGGCAGCGAAACATTTTCTCAGAGAAAATCGAGTGTTAGTGAATCAAACGCCGGAGGACCGGCGTGGTCGTAAGCTAGAAGCAGGAGATGTGGTGCAGCTCGAAGATGGCACCACGTTGACTGTTGAACGGGCGTGAAGCTTGAGCATCTAACCCTTCGCAATTATCGGAATTACGCGCAAGTCGACACCGACTTTTCCCCGCAGATCAATGTCTTGATCGGCGAAAACGCGCAAGGCAAAACCAATTTGCTGGAGGCGGTGTATGTGTTGGCGTTAGCACGAAGCCATCGCACCAGCAATGACAAGGAGCTGATTCGCTTCGGTGAGCAATTTGCCAAGGTGTCCGGTAGTGTCAGTCGCAGCCGCGGCTTGACCCAACTGGAACTGATCATTTCGACGCAAGGCAAACGCGCGCGGGTCAACCGCATCGAGCAGCCGAAACTATCACAGTACTTAGGTCAGTTCAACGTGGTGCTGTTTGCGCCAGAGGATCTGGCGATTGTCAAAGGCAGTCCAGCGAACCGGCGGCGCTTCATCGACATGGAGTTCGGCCAGATGAGCGGGAAATACCTGTACAACTTGACCCAGTACCGGGTGATGTTGAAGCAGCGCAATGCCTACCTCAAGCAGCTGAAGTTTCATCAGGCGAAAGACATGGTTTACCTCGATGTCTTATCCGATCAACTCGCGGCCTATGGTGCCGAAATCGTGGCCGCGCGGGAAACGCTACTTCAGCAAATGGCCGGCTTTGCCGCGACCATTCATCAAGACATCACCAAAGGCAAGGAAACCTTGACCTTTGCGTATCAAACCCAGGTGCCGGAAAAAGCTCGTGGCAGCGTCGAGGAGGCGTATCACGCCTTTGAGGAGCTGTATGCCGAGCATCGCCGCCGCGAAGTCGAGCAAGGCACCACCTTGGTGGGACCGCACCGCGATGATGTGGCGTTTATCGTTAACGATAAAAACGTGGCGAATTTTGGTAGCCAAGGCCAGCAGCGCACCACCGCGTTGGCCGTCAAGCTGGCAGAAATCGACTTGATGAAGGCGCAAACCGGTGAGTATCCGGTGCTGCTGCTGGATGATGTGCTTTCTGAGCTGGATGATATGCGCCAGACCCATCTGTTGAAGGCCATTCAAAACAAAGTCCAAACGTTTTTAACTACCACCAGTTTGGATGGTATTGCCCAGGAAATAATCGAGACCCCTGCGGTCTTTCACGTGAATAACGGGGTGCTAGCGGCCGATTAGGCGCCGCCCGTAAGGAGGAACACAAGCGTGGCTGAAGATCAAGAAACGCAAGAAGAAAAGAAAGAAGAACTCGCCGCTGAATACGATGCGAGTCAAATCCAAGTCCTTGAAGGTCTGGAAGCGGTCCGGAAGCGGCCAGGGATGTACATCGGGACGACCTCAAGCCAAGGGCTGCACCATTTGGTTTGGGAAATTATCGATAACGGGATTGATGAGGCGCTGGCCGGTTTTGCCACCCGCATCAACGTGATTGTGGAACCTGATAACTCCATCACCGTCACCGATGATGGGCGCGGGATTCCGGTTGATATCCAGAAGAAAACCGGGCGCCCAGCGCTGGAAACGGTCTACACGATTTTGCATGCCGGCGGTAAGTTTGGCGGCGGCGGGTATAAGGTGTCTGGCGGGCTGCATGGGGTTGGTGCCTCCGTCGTCAACGCCTTGTCCACCGAGCTGGATGTTGTCGTCACGCGTGGCGGCAAGCGCTACTACATTGACTTCAACCGCGGCAAAGTGAAGACCCCGATGAAGATCATCGGCGATGCGCCGGAGCACGAACACGGCACCAAGGTTCACTTTGTGCCAGATCCGGACATTTTTACCGAAACCACGGTTTATGACGATAAAATTCTGACCCAGCGCATTCGCGAATTGGCCTTCTTGAACAAAGGCCTGAAGTTGACCTTCACCGATAAGCGCGCAGAAACGGCGGAAACGCTGGTGTTCCACGCAGAAGGCGGCATCAAGGAATACGTCGAATACCTGGATAAAGGCAAAGACAACCTGCTCGACGAACCGATTTACGTGGAAGGCAAGCAAAACGACATCAATGTCGAAGTGGCCTTGCAATATGCCACCAATGGCTATGCTTCCACGCTCCTGACGTTTGCCAACAACATTCATACCATCGAAGGCGGGACGCACGAAACCGGCTTTAAGGCGGCGTTAACGCGGGTCATCAATGACTACGCGCGCAAGTCCGGCGCCTTGAAGGACAACGATGACTCGCTGTCTGGGGAAGATGTGCGGGAAGGCATGACCGCGGTGGTGTCCGTGAAGCACCCAGATCCGCAGTTTGAAGGGCAGACCAAAACCAAGCTTGGTAACGCTGATGCCCGCACCGCGGTGGACCGCATGTTCTCCGAGCATTTTTCTAAGTACTTAATGGAGCACCCAACGCAGGCCAAGCAGCTGGTGGATAAAGCCATGCTGGCCAGCAAGGCACGGGCCGCAGCCAAGCGCGCCCGGGAAGTCACCCGCAAAAAGAGTGGGCTGGAAATCTCCAACTTGCCAGGGAAACTAGCGGATAACTCCAGTAAAGATCCGGAAATCTCCGAATTGTTCATTGTCGAAGGGGACTCCGCCGGCGGTTCCGCTAAGTCGGGTCGCAGTCGCTTGACTCAAGCCATCTTGCCGATTCGTGGGAAGATTTTGAACGTGGAAAAGGCCAGCATGGAACGCATTTTGGCCAACGAAGAAATTCGGACGCTGTTCACTGCCATGGGCACGGGCTTTGGCGATGAATTCGATGTCAGCAAGGCCCGGTATCACAAGCTGATCATCATGACCGATGCCGATGTCGATGGCGCTCATATTCGGACGCTACTTTTGACGCTGATTTATCGCTACATGCGCCCGCTGCTCGAAGCTGGTTATGTCTACATTGCCCAGCCGCCGCTGTATCGCGTGCGCCAAGGCAAAATGATGCAGTACATCGATTCGGATGAAGAACTGGCGAATGTGATGGGGCAACTGCCGCCATCACCGAAGCCAGAAATTCAGCGGTATAAAGGGCTCGGGGAAATGGATGCCAACCAGCTGTGGGAAACCACCATGGACCCAGACAAGCGCCGCTTGCTGCGCGTGTCACCTGAAGACGCGGAAAATGCGGATGGCATCTTTGAGATGCTGATGGGCGATCAAGTCGGCCCTCGCCGCGAGTTCATTGAAGAAAATGCCGTTTACGTCGACACCAAGAATATCGATGCCTGATTAAGCAGGAACGGTTGGGGGTGCGGGAGGCGTCGAGCTAAATGCGCCCCGCTTCGCAGCCTGAATAGTTGCGCTCCGGTCGGCAACGCCTGAGTGAATAGCTACGCCCAAGACCTCGAAGCCAAAGAACGGCTTCAATGCCTTGAGCTAGGCTATTCATCAGGCTAAGCCCGCCGACCTTCGCAGCCTGAATAGTTGCGCTCCGGGTGGCCAACGCCCGAGCAGCTAGCTACGCCAGAAGCCTCACCGCCAAAAGCGGCGGCAAGACTTCTGGCTAGGCTATCTGTCGGGCTAAGTGCGGCCACCCTCCGCAGCCTGATATAGAGAGGAGACCTTTTGCTTTATGGATGATCGTCAAGAAAGCCGGATTACCAATGTTAATCTAGCTAAAACGATGAAAACCTCATTCTTGGAGTACGCGATGAGTGTTATTGTGGCGCGGGCTTTGCCTGACGTGCGCGATGGACTCAAGCCGGTGCAACGCCGGATTTTGTACGGCATGAATGAACTCGGCGTGACGCCAGATAAGCCTTATAAGAAGTCGGCCCGGATTGTCGGGGATGTCATGGGGAAATATCACCCCCATGGGGATTCCTCGATTTACGAAGGCATGGTGCGCATGGCGCAGGACTTCTCATATCGCTATATGCTGGTTGATGGTCACGGGAACTTTGGCTCTGTCGATGGGGATGGCGCCGCAGCGATGCGTTACACCGAAGCTCGGATGAGTAAAATCACCCTGGAAATGCTGCGCGACATCAACAAAGACACCATTGATTACCAAGACAACTATGATGGTTCCGAAAAAGAACCGGTCGTTTTGCCAGCGCGCTTCCCGAATTTGCTGGTCAACGGCGCCACTGGGATTGCGGTGGGGATGACCACCAATATTCCGCCACATAACCTAGCCGAAGTCATTTCGGCCCTGCACATTTTGATGGATAACCCGGATGCCACCACCGCCGATTTGATGACGGCTTTGCCTGGCCCTGACTTTCCTACCGGGGCGCTGGTGATCGGAAAGTCCGGCATTCGCCACGCCTATGAAACCGGGAAAGGCACCATTATCGTGCGCGCCAAAACCGAGATCCAGACGGAAAAGAGTGGCAAGGAACGTATCATTGTCACCGAAATTCCATACATGGTGAACAAAGCCAAGCTGGTTGAACGCATTGCGGAACTGGCGCGGGAAAAGAAGATTGATGGTATCACCGACCTGAACGATGAATCGGACCGTGATGGGATGCGGATTACCATCGACGTACGCCGCGACATGAGTGCCAGCGTGGTTTTGAATAACCTGTTCAAGCTGACCCCGATGCAAACCGGGTTCTCCTTCAACATGGTCGCCATTGTCAACGGCGCGCCGAAGACCCTTAGCTTGAAGGAAATCCTGACCTACTACCTGCAGCATCAGGAAATCGTCATTCGCCGGCGGACCGAATTCGACTTGAAGAAAGCCGAAGCCCGGGCCCACATTTTGGAAGGCTTGAAGATTGCGCTGGACCACATCGACGAAATCATCAGCATTATCCGCGGCAGTGAAACCGGCGATAAGGCGAAGGTCATCTTGATGGATAAGTTCTCGTTATCCGACAAGCAAAGCCAAGCCATTTTGGATATGCGGCTAGTGCGGCTGACCGGTTTGGAACGCGAGAAGGTCGAAAATGAATACAACGATGTCTTGGCCGCCATTGCCGACTACAAAGACATCTTGGCGAAGCCGGAACGCATTCACCAAATCATTTACGACGAACTGCTGGAAATCCAAAAGAAGTTCGGCGACAAGCGCCGCACGGAACTGCTGGTTGGTGAAGATCTGACCATTGAAGATGAAGACCTCATCGAAGAGGAAAATGTGGTCATCACGTTGACGCATAATGGTTACGTCAAGCGCTTGCCAGCTGATGAATTCAAGAGCCAAAACCGCGGCGGTCGCGGCGTTCAGGGCATGGGTGTGCATGATGATGACTTCGTGGAACACCTGGTCACCACCTCGACGCATGACCTGCTACTGTTCTTCACCAACACCGGGAAAGTCTACCGCAGCAAGGGTTACGAAATTCCGGAATACAGCCGCACCGCGAAGGGCATCCCAATCATCAACTTGCTGGGCATTGACAATAACGAAAAGGTGCAAACGGTCATCAACATCAAGCCGCATGATCCAGAAAGCGACGAGGATACCAGCAACGATTACCTCTTCTTCGTTACCCGCAACGGGATTGTCAAGCGCACGCCGGTCAGCGACTTCTACAACATTCGCAAAAACGGTCTGATTGCCTTGAACATGAAGGACGGGGATGAACTGAGTAACGTCATTGCGACGCATGCCGATGACATCATGTTTATCGGCACGCACCTTGGCTACTCGGTCACCTTCAAGGCCGAGGACGTCCGCAGCATGGGCCGCAGCGCTACTGGGGTCCGCGGTGTGCGCCTGCGTGAAGGCGATTATGTCGTTGGCTCCGATATCTTGAAGCCAGATTCCGAAGTCTTTGTCATTTCCGAAAAGGGTTACGGCAAACGCACTGCCGCCAGCGAATACCCAATCAAGGGTCGCGGCGGTAAGGGGATTAAGACGGCGAATATCACCAGCAAGAACGGTCCGCTGGCGGGCGTCACCACGGTTACCGGTGAGGAAGACATCATGGTCATCACCGATGCCGGTGTCATGATTCGTTTCAGCAGCCAAACCGTTTCCCAAACTGGTCGCAGCACGCTCGGCGTGCGACTGATCCGGGTTGATGAAGGGTCGAAGGTTGCCACCATGGCGAAATTGGATCCAGAACCAGACGAACCAGATACGCCAACTGAAGCTGCCGCTGATGCCAAGCCAGCTGAAGGCGCAGAAACAGCCGCAGACGGCGCGAACACCGACGCCCCAGCAGGAGACGTTGATGCCCAGGTCAACGAGCTCCTGCGCCGCGCTGAGGCCGATCAGGATGATCAGGCTACCGATGACGACGAGAATCAGGACTAAGCAACTGAATGACGAAAGCCAAGACCGAATGAGGTCTTGGCTTTTTTGTTTTTTTGAGGAAGCAGGACAGCTTTTTGCGTATTTATTAGCTAGAGGCAGTGTTAAGGGTAATCCTGATTCTGCGTCTCGCACACAGAACCTAGCCAGCGAATTAGCTTGAGTCGAACCGTTTTGTATGATAGACTACTAGCTTGTGAGCATGTGCCCTTTGGCGCGTGCTGACTCCTTGCCCCAGGGAATGGGGCCAAAAGTCCATAAGGAGGTGAACTGTCAAATGGCTGAAACTAAGTATGAAGTAACTTACATTATTCGTCCTGATATCGACGAAGAAGCAAAGGCTCAACTGGTTGAACGTTTTGACAATATTCTGAAGGAAAATGGTGCCAACATCATTGATTCCAAGGATTGGCAAAAGCGTAAGTTTGCTTACGAGATCAAGAAGTACTCGGAAGGCACTTACCACATCGTTAACCTGACCGCTAACGATTCCAAGGCGATTGACGAATTCGACCGTCTTGCCAAGATCTCTGGCGATATCCTTCGTCAAATGATCGTCGTTCGCGAAGACTAGTTTTCGTAAAAAAGGGGGCGCATCGGGATGATCAATAACGTTTCATTAACCGGCCGCTTAACGCGGGATGTTGATTTACGTTACACCCAAAGTGGGACCGCTGTTGGGACATTCACCCTTGCCGTTGATCGGCAATTCACGAATGCTCAAGGGCAGCGAGAGACCGACTTCATCAACTGTGTGATCTGGCGTAAAAGCGCTGAAAACTTCAGCAACTTTACCCGTAAAGGTTCCATGGTTGGCGTTGAAGGCCACATCCAAACGCGGAATTATGACAACAACGCCGGTCAACGGGTATACGTGACCGAAGTTGTCGTTGAGAATTTTGCGTTGCTCGAAAGTAAGGCGACCACGCAAGCGCGGCCGTCCGAACCAGCAAACCCGCAAGGCGGCAATGGTGCATCGTATGGCAGTCAGCCGCAGTTCGGTGGCAATAGCCAGCCAACTCAGCAAACGCCTAACTTTGGCCAGAACCCCGCACCATCGCAACCTGCAAGCCAAGGCAACCAGCCTGCGCAACCAGATAATAGTGCCGATCCGTTTGCCAATAATGGTAAAACCATCGACATTTCCGATGATGATTTGCCGTTCTAGGAATACAGCCGTTTTTGGCTGATCAATGAGAAAAGGAGTGATTTCCATGGCACAACAACGTCGTGGTGGCCGTCGTCGTCGTAAAGTCGACTTCATCGCCGCTAACCATATCGAATATATCGACTACAAAGACACGAACTTGTTGGAACGGTTCATCTCTGAACGTGGTAAGATTTTGCCACGTCGGGTAACCGGCACCAGCGCTAAGAACCAGCGTAAGCTGACGATCGCAATCAAGCGGTCCCGGATCATGGGTCTTTTGCCATTCGTTGCTGAAGACTAATCTGGTTTTCCTCCCGCCCCTCGGCATTTGCTGAAGGACGGGATTTTTTTGTGTTTAGGCTACTCGTCGAGCTAAATGCGCCCCGCTTCGCAGCCTGATATAGTTGCGCTCCGGGTGGCCAACGCCTGAGCAGCTAGCTACGCCGGAAGCCTCACCGCCAAAAAGCGGCGGTAATGCTTCCGGCTAGGCTACCTGTCAGGCTAAGTGCGGCCACCCTCCGCAGCCTGATATAGTTGCGCTCCGGTCGGCAACGCCTGAGTGAATAGCTACGCCCAAGGCCTCGAAGCCAAAGACCGGCTTCAATGCCTTGAGCTAGGCTATTCATCAGGCTAAGCCCGCCGACCTCCGCAGCCTCACTTGCAAATTCCGAACATTAGGACGATGATGAAGGGTGGAGAGATGAACTGGTGCGCTTTTATGTCAATTCCTTAGGAGGCGATTTTATTGGCAAAACCACACTCAAGACAATCCTTGATCTTGGCAACGCATGAGAACTTTGAGCAACTCGAGCATATTTTGACGTCATTGTCGGCTGCCGATCGCAAGCGGGAATTTCCGTTTAAGGGGCGCGACCGCAATGTGCGGGATGTGCTGGTGCAGGTCGCAGCTTGGCAGAAGATGTACCTTGATTGGAGCACGGCTAACTTAGCCGGGGAGGCCAAGCGTTTCATGCCCAAGCCTTACACCTGGCAAACGAGTGGCAAGTTGAGTCAACGCATTTGGCAGCAAAATCAAGCGACCACCTATGCCGAGGCGCACAAGGCGCTGGTGAGTCTGCATGAGGCGCTCATGGCTCAGTTTGAGGCCAGGACCAACGAGGAACTGTTCCTAAAAGGGTTTTACGATTGGACCGGGGCGCTGAGTCTCGGCGAATATGCCGCAATGGTGGGGCCGAGTCATGATGCTTGGGCCATCAGAGTGCTAAAGCATTATCGGCAGCACTTAACCGTCGCGTCTAATTAAGCAAAAACGGTCATTTGACCGTTTTTTTATGCGTTGAATCGCTTCAGTAAAATCAGTACAATCAAGGGACAATCAGTTGTGCCTACAGTGCGGAGGATCGTTATGAAACCAATCAAACTAAGTGTTGAATACACGCCAGACACCTTTAAAATGACGCTGCCTGACGATCAGGGGCAGGTGCTCATCACGGATGATACCGAGACCCTGGCGCCACCGAATGGCGTCACACTGGCCACCCAAGCGATGGCGCTAGTAGGGGTTGATACGGTGCCGATTGATGCTGACGGCTTGATTATCTTAAGTCCGACCTGGCAAATCGACAGTGCTAAGGTGGCCCGGTATTTTCAAAACCTACTTGATGGTAGCTCAAAGGCCCCGACTGATCCGGCGGTGGCCCCTTACCTGAACCTGGTGCAAGGCTTGCTGGTGCGTTTTGATTTCCATGAGAACGTTGCACCGGTGGCACCGAAAAAGCCGGCGAAGGCGCGGCATCGGTTTGATAAAACTTTGAAGCAGCGACCGTTCCACGTGAAACACGCCGGCAGTGAGGCCACTGTTTACTGGACGGCGCCGAAAGTCATGACCATCAAGCAAGGCGCCCAGCTGAAGCTCAATCCGGTGATGAACAAAGACGGCTCCGAACGTTATGGCACCAAGTATGGCGATAAGTTGCGCGCGGATCATGCTGAGGCCATCAGCGGTGGGGTCACCACTGCCGACATTGAGCTACGCAGTGTGAATGAAGTGGGCCTGTTTTTGTATTATGGCGATACCAATGGCTGGCTGGAGTTAATTGATGACCAGGGGCAAACGCTGGATACCTTGACTAAAATCTAACTGTGGTGGGTTACATTGAATAAAATAATGCGGTTAACCCTGTTTTTTAACGTCTTCGTGACGATAAAGCTGCGTTGAAACTGACGGGATGAGTTGGTTTAAAATGCCGTATAAAACGTTATTGATTGAATTATATGGTGTATAAGCCCTTCAACTATGATAGCGTTTACATTAAGGTGATAGCGTATACTTGGAGAATAGGGGCGCAGCGATGATAGAGAATATCAGTAAACTTATTCGTTCGCGGCGAAAACGATTAGGTCTCACCATCGAACAACTGGCTGAAGAAGCAGGCGTATCGGTGAGCTTATTGTCTCGCGTCGAGCGGGGGGATGTCACCAACATCAGTATTAAAAAGCTGGCGGCAATCGGGGAAGCTTTGGGGTTAAAAGTTTCGGACTTCTTCGTGGCTGAAGACTTCGCCGATATCGATACCTTGGCACTAATCAATTTGCTCAAGGCGATGCCGGCAGAAAAGCGTCAAGCCGTCTCTGCCGGCTTGGTGAAGACAGTGAGGGCATTGAGTTGAGTTTGACACTACTGGTAGAATAATGACCAGTAGTTTTTTTATTGGGAGGAAAAGATGAAAGTCGTTTTGATCGGTAATAGTGGCACCGGTAAATCTACTTTGGCTCGCCAAATTAACGCTAACACCGGCTGGCCGCTGCTGGCGCTGGACCGGCTGTGGCACGCCACGGATTACAGTGCCGCCGCTAAAATCCGGTTTCAGGCCGCTCAGACCGCTTTCATGGCCACGCATGCCGATTGGGTGATTGATGGCAATTATTCTGGCACCCTGCCGGCCCGCATCGCGCAAGCGGATCTCATTATTTGGCTCCGCACGCCGCGGGTGGTGGCGATTGCGCGGGTGCTGCGACGGTCGCTGGCCTTTCGGCGTGATCCGCGGACGCGCCCCGACATGGCGCCAGGCTTTGAGGAACATCTTGACCGCGAATACCTAGCTTTTCTAGCCTATGTCTGGGGTTATGAATCTCGGGCTAAGGCCACCCTCCTACCGCTGCTAGCAGCGGTGCCGCCGGCGAAGCTGCGCATTGTGCAAACGTCCATGCAAAAAGCCGCGGTTTTAGGTGAATTGACCGCAAAAAACCCGCTCAGGTGAGCGGGTTAAGCAAAGCGGGTCAGAGCCTCTGCCACGCCGGCGTGATTATTATCAGCAACGACATGATCCGCTGCGGCTAAAGCGCCTGGCAGGCCGTTGCCCATGGCGATGCCCACGCCGGCAGCTTTAAGCATGGGCTCGTCATTATCGCCGTCACCGATGGCCATGGTGGCGGCTTGCTCTAGGCCAAAATGCTGAGTCAAAAACGCTAGCGCCGCCGCTTTTGACACCTGGGGATGGGTGATTTCTAGGTAAGTGGGTTTGGAGCGGCTCACTGCCACCGATAGACCCGACGCAGTGATGGCCGCCTCAAGTTGATTAATTGCCGCCGGTTCACCCATGCATAGCAGCTTATGCACGGGTTTTTTCGTGAGCAATAAGCTAGCGGCGTTAAAGCTGGTCGGCGCAAAGCCGGTGATGGCGACTTCTTGGCGCACCCAAGCATCGTTCTCGGCGACAATCCAGTCAAGGCTCGCCATGTAGTTGACGCTGATGGGCAGGTGCTTGCTGGTGACCAAGCCGGTAATCTGGGCGGCCGCGCCGGCTGGTAGCGGCTGGTCGTGCAAAATGGTGAAGGTGCCTTGAGGCGTAACCGTCGTGATCAACGCCCCATTCAGACTGACCAGCGGCACCGTCAGGCCAAGCGACTGGGCAAGCGCCGTCATTGCCCGTGGCGGCCGGGCGGAGGCCAAACAGAACTGTCCGCCGCCTGTCACAAAGGCGCGAATTGCGGTACGGTTGGCCGCCGGAATGGCGCCTTCGTCGTTGATCAAGGTGCCATCGATATCACTTAATACTAATTCAATCGCCAAAATATCTCCTCCCATCTCGCCATCATTATACCAAGAAGCACGCTTTGGCGTGGGCAGCGCAGCTACTAGGCACAAAAAAACGGCAGTCCGGAGACTGTCGTTTTTGCCGTTCATCTTGGGTTAAGCGCGCTTGCGGTAGCCAGCAACACCAACCAAGGCGATGAGGGCACTACCTAACAGTGCGATTGATGCGTTTGCTTCGTCGCCCGTCTTAGGCAACTTCTTGGCGGCTGCCTGAGCAGTAGCTTTGGTCGTTGTCTTGCTGCCAACAGCCGGTTTCGTCGTGGTTGCAACACTCGGCTTAGTGCTTGGCTGAGCTGGGGTAATAACCGCGTCTTTGGTGTAGGTCACGGCAACGTCGGTATCTTCAGGCGCTTCGGCGCTAGCACCCACTGCCAATTGGGCAATGACGGTGGCGTCAGTGTGGTAACCCGCAATGGTTGGTACCTGGTAGGCATAGTAGGTACCTTGAGGCGTGTAAACCGTTTCGCCAGTGACTGCATTGGTGACGGTCTTGTAGGTGATGGTTTGCACAACCGGATCGCGTAATTCTTTACCAGCGGCGTCGACGAAATGAATCGTCCGGGTGCTGGTAGCCGTGCCGTAGGTCATCTTTGGTGTGTAGGTGACGGTGACGTCGGTATCATCTGCGACAGCGGTGCCAGGCTTAACGGTTTCCTGCGCAATCTGGTTGGTATCAACATTGTACCCAGCGATGGCTGGCACATCGTATTGATAGTAAGCATTTTGTGGGGTGTAAATCGTTTCGCCGGTGACGGCATTAGTGACCGTCTTGTAGGCAATGGTTTGGGTCACAGGATCACGGAGTACGTTACCTTCAGCATCGACAAAATGAATCGTCCGGGTGCTGGTGGCGGTGCCGTAAGTCATCTTTGGCGTATAGGTGACGGTGACATCGTTATCATCGGCGACAGCGGTGCCAGGCTTAACGGTTGCCTGCGCAATCTGGTTAGTATCAACATTGTACCCAGCAATCGCGGGTACATCGTATTGATAGTAAGCATTTTGCGGGGTGTAAACCGTTTCGCCGGTGACGGCATTGGTGACCGTCTTGTAGGTAATGGTTTGGGTCACTGGATCACGGAGCACGTTACCTTCAGCGTCGACGAAGTGAATCGTCCGGGTGCTGGTGGCCGTGCCGTAAGTCATCTTTGGGGTGTAGGTGACGGTGACTGCAGTGTTTTCTGGAGCCACGTTGGTCGCGTCCACGGCTTGTTGGGCAATCGTGGTCTGATCAGCGGTGTAGCCAGCCTGTTCTGGCACGTCGTATTGATAGTAGGCACCTTGTGGGGTGTATATCGTTTCGCCAGTTTGATCGTTGGTGACCGTCTTGTAGGTAATGGTCTGAACAACCGGATCCTTAGCAGTCATGCCATCGGCGTTCACAAAGTTGATGGTGCGCGTCGACGTGGCAGTCCCATAGGAGTAGGTCACGAGCGAAGCCGTACTGAAAATGTCCTCGTCAGACCAGTCCGTCATGTCGTAGTCCAACACCCCGATTTGACCAATCCCGGCAGTCGCGAGGTCTGCTTTCGTGCCAGTGTAAATCATCGGCAGGTTGACGGTGTAATTGGTGTTAGCGGCCACAGGGCCATCAATCCAGATGGACTGCAGTTGGTCCCAGGTAAAGTCTGGATAGGCGGCCATGAGCTCCGCGTAAGTCATATAGTTGCCATCATCGCCATCTTTGGAAAACTTGACGGTGAGGCCAGGTAAGGCGTCTTCAAAGGTTGCTGCAGTCACCTTGCTGGCATCTAGGACCCATTTGCTATTGTTGTCATTGTAAATCGGCAGCAAAATAACCGGGCGAATGTTGAGGGCAGCGCTGGTTGGATTGCCGATCGTGAAGCTAGCACTCAAGTCGTTAACGTCTGCATAGTTGACCTGGGTCTGCGCCTCGGCGACATTATCGGTGGCATCTGCAGTCGTATACTGACTGGTGGCTTGATTGCCAGTCGCGCCGATGCTGGTTGAAACACTGCCTCTGCCAATAGTGACAGGCGCAGGGGTTGGCGTGGTCAGGCTGTAACGTGCGGTTGGAATTGAGCCAGGGGTGGTACTATCTTGAATGGCAAACTGGCTGACATTTGAGACCCCAGTGTTGGCAGTGGGGGTGTCATTTAAGGTCAGATCAATCACAACATCGAGCTTCGCCCCAGCTTCCAAGGTCCCGATTGAGTACCAGATACGACTCAATTGCTGAAGATCGAAGTTGGCAACGAAGTGACTGGCATCATACCAGTGGTCCGGCCAAATGACGTTTCCTTGTTCACTGTAGTTGCTGGTATAGCCAGCCTGGTGGATTTGATTTTCGATATCGTAAATGGTGGAAGTAATGGTGAAGGTTGGCCCGTTAGCGGTGCCGTTAACGTTATTTTGCCCAGTTGGCGGCAGGTAGAGTTGAGCCGACACATTCGCGATGTCAGCGCCAGTGTTATTGCTGATTTCATAATGCACCTGCACGTTCTTCGCCGTGCTGGCGATTTGGTTGAGCCCTTGGCTATCGTTGTATCCGGTGGTCGAGGTGGTGCCGTCAGCGTTTTCGGCTGAGAGCCAAGCGTTGAGGGTCACACCAGTATCAGAGGTGATGGCGCCATTGCTTGGATCAACCGCTGGCTGGACGTCACCGGCGTCATTGGTTTGCTGAATCGCCGGTTCCGGCGTGGTTGCTGCTGCCGCCTTCGCCGTGGCCTGAGGGGTCACTGCGATGGCAGTGGCGGTAGGCGCAGCGGCTGTTGTTGTCTTGGTAGGGGCAGCGGTCGTTGTCGCTGTGGTTGGGGCAGTCGCGGTCGTCGGCGTGGATGCCGTTGTGTTATCGGTGGTTGGGGTGGATTCAGGGGTCTGAGTCGTCGCGGTAGGAGCTGCAGTCGCTTCAGGGGTAGCTGCGGTGGTCGCCTGCGCTGCGGTCGATGTCGTCGCATCGGTCGTAGCTGCCGGCGCAGTGGCCGCCGTGGTGGTGCCACTGGTGCTATCCGTGGTGGCGGCGTTGACGCCTTGACCAGTGGCCAGAGCGGTACCGACACTAAAAGCCGCAACAGCCGCTGCTGCAACTAGCCAGCGCCGTCCGGCCTTGTACATTTTGAAACGTATTTTAATTGACTTGTCCATAGTGTCCTCCAATCCGCGAAAGTTCCCCCTAGCAACCATTGTAGGCTGGTGCGCGGATAAAAAGCAACATCAGTTATTTTATATTCAGTTTGTTATTTTTGAATAATAGAAAAGTACAATGCTTGCATGCGGTGGACGCTTTGCGATAGCGCTTGCGATGATTAAAAAGCGTATTTCAGTGTCGCCGCTACTTGCAACCTATCGCCGACTGATGAGCAATGCGCTAAAATGAAGCGTAACCACATAGGGGGATTAGCGATGACGAATACATACG
This sequence comes from Lacticaseibacillus salsurivasis, assembly GCF_036246225.1. Taxonomy (NCBI): domain Bacteria; kingdom Bacillati; phylum Bacillota; class Bacilli; order Lactobacillales; family Lactobacillaceae; genus Lacticaseibacillus; species Lacticaseibacillus salsurivasis. The sequence continues at coordinate 65,989 of NZ_BTTP01000006.1, read as the reverse complement.
ATGAGGCCAAGTTTTTTGCCGCCTACGCCAAGATGCCACGGAGTCAGCATGGCCTTGATGCCGCCGGCGAGTGGCCCGATTTTCAGGCCCTGCTACCGGATCTCAAAGGCAAACGAGTGCTGGATCTGGGCTGCGGGTATGGTTGGCATTGCCAGTATGCTGCCGAGCATGGGGCCAAGGCGGTGCTGGGAATTGATAGCTCAACGCGCATGTTGGCCGAGGCCGAGGCGCACCACAACCACCCTGCCATCACTTATCAGCAAGGGGACCTGGCCACCTATACCGCCGCGCCAGGCAGTTTTGACGTGGTGCTCAGTTCGCTGGCCCTGCATTACGTGGCCGACCTCTCCGCCGTGATGCAGCACGTCGCGACGATGCTGGCACCAGGCGGGGTGCTGCTGTTTACGATTGAACACCCATTGTTCACCGCAGAAGGCAGCGAGCAGTGGGTGACCACCGCGGCTGGGCAGCGGGTGTGGCCGCTGGATCACTACTTCGATGAAGGCGCGCGGGCCACGCAATTTCTGGGGCAAACGGTCACCAAGTATCATCACACCTTAAGCACGATTGTTAACAGTGTGCTGGCCAGTGGCCTGCAGCTGAATGCTTTGGCAGAGCCGCGAGGCAGTGCTGCCGACATTGAGGCCAACGCAGATTGGACCCGGGCTCCGATGATGCTGATTGTACGCGCGGAAAAAAGCGCGCAGGGTTAATTTACAAATTTTTGTTGACAGTATTCGTCAACAAAGGTAATATTTTGGCTCGGAGGGCAGCAGATGACCGACTTACACGACTTGCTATTTGATTCCAGCAAACACAACACGCTGACCGCGACGCAGCAAGCGTTGCTGGAAGCCTTTGCCCGCGGTGACAGTGATGCTCAAATCGCTGCCGCCACTGCGGTTACCCCCAGCACAGTGCGCCATCAGCGCTATACGTTTCGCCAAAAAGCGGCCCAGGCTGAGTTGTACCTGGCGCAGTATCATGCCGTGTTCGGGGAGGGCGCTAAACGATTAGCGCTACCGCTTGCGGCCCAGTCTCTGGGCATCACTAATGCCGACTATGAAAAAGAATTAAAGCGCGACGTCGACTATACCGCGGCGCCAACTTTGGCACATTGGCCGCGGCAGGAAAAGCGTCGGGTCTGCTTGATTGCGCGCATCGTGCAGGGCTTTGAGCCGGATGTCCATTATTCACGCCAGGCCGTGCAGGCGAAATTGCGGCGCTGGTCGCCTGATGATGCCACGTTAACGCGTTACTTGATCGATTACGGCTTCTTGGCGCGGACGCCAGACGGCCGCGATTATTGGAGGATATTTTGAACTCAGAAACGAAAAAGGCGGCGCGCTTGGCCTACAAGCAGCAGGTCACCGAATACGGTGTGATTCAAATTGAAAACACCCGCACCCATGAGCGCTTCATTGCGGCGGTACCGAACATCAAAAACCGCTGGGTGTACTACCAGCTCAACTTGAATCGCGGCGCTTATCACGATCAGCCGCTGCAGCGTGCTTGGGATGCAGACGGAGCTGAGGCATTTGAATACAGCGTGCTATTCAAAAAGGATGCCGCCAAAGTGGTGAACATGCGTGCGACGCTCAAAGACCTGCTGGCTGAATGGACCGAGCGCATCCACCCAGAATACTAAAGGAGTTATTATGCAGTTTACCGAAATTGACCGCGCGACCTGGCCGCGGCTGCCGTATTATTACTATTTCACGAAAATGAAACCGATGAGCTTTACCATTTCGCTCAAGCTTGATATCACCAATACTTACCGCAAAAAAGGCGACCGTCACTTCTTTCCGCTGTACCTCTACGCTGCCACCCAAGCCTTGCCACAGGAACTTCGCATGGCAGAAAACGATGGCCAGCTGGGTTATTATGATCGGCTGACACCGAGCTATTCGGTGATTCACGATGATCACAGCATCTCCAGTTGTTGGACGACCTTTGACCCGGAGCTAGCCGTTTTTTATGCGCAAGTGCAAGCTGATATGCAGCAGGCCCGCCACGCCCACGGGCCAGTGGGTAAACCTGATGCGCCAGCCAATAGTTTCGAATGTGGCATGCTGCCGTGGCTGGCGTTTGACAGTTACACGCCACAGCCCGTGGATGGTTTGCCAAGTCTATTCCCGGTGCTTCAGGCCGGCCGGTATACGCAAGTTGAAGGCCGATGGCTCATGCCGGTGTCCTTGACCGTTAATCATGCGGTGGCTGATGGGTACCATGCCAGCGCTTATCTCAATGCCTTGCAGGCATTATTGGCGAACCCGACGTGGCTCGAATAGTCTCTGTTCCACGTGAAACAGCTGACATGCGGCTAGCTACCGACGAAAAAACCGATCAGCGCTTACTGATCGGTTTTTTCGTGCTTCGCGTTAGCCCAAGGCCAGTCGAAATGCGGCCGTTGCGGCTTGGGTAGGGTAGGCAAAATCGCCCCGCGCAAGGCCACAATCAGCTGGCCGATGGCGAACAGCCACTGCTGGCGGGCCATGGGGTCACCATGGCGCAGGCCACTGAAAATGGCTTGGGCATTATGCGGCCAGTCGGCTTTCAGTTCGGCAAAGGAACTGGCGTCTGTTTGCGTGATGAGCGCGTAGGCAGCATTGAGGCACGCCTCTTTGGTTGCCTCATCCAAGCTAGCAGTCCAGGTAGCAATCGTGGTTTGCGCGAGTTGTGACAGCTGGTCGGTTTTGGGCAAAAACACGAAATCCTGATTGGCCACTTCCCAGCTGAACGGGTCATGCTGCCCAAAGCCGTGGGCGACGCTTTTGACCACTGAAAAACTAGCGGTGGGGTCAAACAAGGTCCCAATCAAGCTGGTTTGCGGTACGAGCTTATGCAGGCGGCTCATGAGCGCCGCTGGCAAGGCTTCACCCAAGCCCGGGCCATCGGCGTTGTAAGTCGCAGTAATGCGCGCTTGCAGGTGCTTAGGCGCTTTGACGAAAGCATAGGTCGCAAGCGTCCCGCCTTTGGAATGCCCGCCCAGGATGAGCGGGCCGGGGTAAGCCGCCGCAATGGTTTTGAGATAGGCCAAGGCCGCTTTTTGGGAAGGGATGGTCTGCATGTAGGCCATGTTGAAATCTTCCTTCCAGTCGACAAACGCCGCCCGCGTGCCGCGAAAAGCGAGATACTGCTGCTGGTTGGGCAAGCTGAAAGTGATGGCGGAGAATTGCTTTTGGGCATCGAGATCCAGTTGTTGCACCTGGTCATGCCAAATAATATGCTGATACCGCGGCGCTTTGGCCAGCGTGTGGAGCAGCTGCGCATTGGCTTCGGGCCGCCAGGTGTCCTGCGTCAAAAGCGTGACCTGCTTGGGCTTGGTTAACCCGCCGAGCATGCCACTAGCAGTCGGCAACTGATCGAAGGCAAAATACGCCAACTGCGCCAAAATCACGCCATCCACTGGCGTCAGGGGGAGCTCGTTGAACGAAACTTCAGCATGCGTTTGCGCGAAATCTAGCATCGACTGCATAAAATCACCTCGCTGTTATTATGCCATAAACAGGCAGCGGAGCGTCGCCGCACTTAGCTGTTCACGCCGGTGTTGGCGTCGTGTAGCGCAACTAGAAAGGCAGCGGAGCGAGGCTGGTCTTAGCCTGGCTAATGAATTATTTTTTCTGATACGCCATCCACAATCCCATCAGTGCGTCTAAAAGCATAATGATTGCCATTAACCACATGGCCCACATACTATTGGTGGCAACGAGGTAAATTAACAGCAGATTGAGGATGACCATGATCCAAGCTTTGAGTTTTGACACAATATCGTCTCCTTCTTGTTTAGAACGATTCTATCTTACACCTTTCAAGACTGCCGGTGTAGGTGTTAAAATCAAGGCGTATGAAAGGGGAGATTTGAATGGCAACGGTCTACAAGGACTACTTTTTCGACGAACCAGCATACAACACGCATGATGGCGGCTATATTCCGCTTGAGGTCGCTGACGCGCCGGCGCAGCCACTCGCCATTCCGGCGTTGGTGCAGCCGGATTCCGAAACTGACACAGATGCTTACTACACGTTGACGGCGCAGAAAGGCGAAACCCAGCTCCTGCCAGGGGAAAAGACCAAGACTTGGGGCTATAACGCCCCGCTGTTGGGCACGACCTTTGCGTTCAAAGTGGGCAAGCATATCCACATCACTTTGAAAAACGAACTCGATGAGCTGACCACTTTCCACTGGCATGGGCTTGCGGTGTCTGGTCCTTACGTGGATGGGGGCTGCCATGCGCCAGTTTATCCAGGTGAAAGTAAACAAATCGATTTCACCTTGGATCAGCCGGCGGCGACGACTTGGCTGCACGCGCATCCTTGTCCTTCTACGGCGGAGCAGGTCTGGCACGGCTTGGCCGCGATAGTGATTGTGCATGATGACCATGAGCTAAACCTGCCGATTCCGCATGACTATGGCGTGGATGACATTCCGCTGGTGCTGCAAGATCGCCGCTTCCACGAAGATAATCAATGGGATTATCACGCGGATTATGATCCAGATGGCGTGCAAGGCCCCACTGCGATGATCAACGGGACCATTAACCCATACTTCGATGTTACGCGGCAAAAAATCCGCTTCCGCATTCTCGATGGTGCGAACCGGCGCGAGTGGCGGTTGCATTTTTCCGATGACCTTGAATTCACGCAAATCGCGAGCGACTCCAGCTTGCTGCCAGAACCGGTGCAGCTGACTCATTTAATGCTGACCTGTGCGGAGCGCGCGGAAATCATTGTTGACTTTAAAGGCCACAAACCAGGCGATACGGTGACCCTGTATTCGGATGATGTGCCGATTGTGACCTTTAAGATTCATGAATTTGCCGCTGACGACCGCGTTTTACCTGACCACTTGCTTGAGATTCATGCCCCGAAGGTCTTACCAACCACGCCGGTGCGCAAAGTTGTGATGAGCGGCATGGATGAAGCCGTGGCGCTGGATGGTAAGAAGTTCAACATGCAGCGCATTGATGCGACCCAGCCGATTGGGTTGGCACAGTACTGGGATATTTCCAATACCAACACGATGCATGGCGGCATGGTGCACCCGTTCCATGTGCATGGCACCCAGTTCCTGGTGATTTCCCGCAATGGCGGTGCGCCTTACCCGAATGAGCATGGTTACAAAGATACGGTCGGCGTTAACCCCGGCGAAACCGTCCGCATTCTGGTGCGGTTTGACCTGCCTGGCGTCTACATGTATCATTGCCACATCATCGAACACGAAGACGGCGGCATGATGGCCCAGATTCAGTCTTATGACCCGAATCGGCCAATGCCCAAGTACAAGTTGATGGATATGGAGACCTTGACCAAGGCCTTTGCCGAAGAACGCGGCGTCGATCCCAAGACGATGTGGATGGCAGGGATGGATTCATATATGAAAATGGGCATGAAGATGTAGCCCCAACTTAACGAAACCGAGGATAACCCGATGGCATATACTGTAGATTTTAAAACCGTCAGCGACGTAGGCTTGACCAGCTCGCCGGTGGCATCGGCCCTAGCCGGCTTGCGCGCAAATGAGGCGCGCTACTTCTGGAACAAATACAAGGTGCCTTTCAAAACTGAACCAGCGGCAGAGCGGCCAGAGCTCGTGGCCTACGTGGCGACAATTTTGAAAGAAAAAGACGTTGTGATTGCCGCCAAGCCGCTTGAAGTGGCGCAGTTGGAAGTCGAAGGGGTGCGCTGGACGTATGTCTTTTACGAAGACGGCCTGGCCATCAACGTACTCTACACGCTAGCTGATGGCGGCAAGCGCGCCGTGGGGTTCAAACTCTCAGACGGCATGGCTGTGCCGGTAGAGCTGGCTGACAAGTTCAAGTTTGCACGGCAAAAGTCGAAGCTCGCAGGCACCATTCGCGGCGGCTACTTTGTCATCAAAGGGACCTACTAAATAGCCGCATGAACGCAAAATCGCCCAAGCCAACGTTGGCTTGGGCGATTTTTGTGTGGGGTGATATTGCCCGGGAAATACCCGGCTAGCGGAGCTGATTTTCCACCTTTTGTGACCAAGGCTGGGCATGCAACATCCAGGTCACGCCATAGCGGTCGGTGAATTGACCCATTTTGCCGCCCCAGAATTGCTCATCATAGGGCATGGTCACCGTCACGGCTTGGTTCGCCTCAAGCCGGGCCCACAGCGCATCGGCGGCGGCCGCACTGGCAGGGTCCTCTGAGTTAATATCCAGCTCCAGGACGATTTGCTGCTGGGCCGGGGCGCTAGCGCCATTAAAGGCGTCGGCACATTGAATCTGGGCCCCCAGGATGGTGAAGCCGCCGTGCATGGTCAGCGCATCGATGTCAGCGCCAGCTGGGATGCCAAACTGATTGGCTTGGTCTGGCGTCGGGCTTAAGCGGTAGGTGTTGGTCGCGCCGAATGCCTCCTCATAATAAGCGATGGCTTCTTTGGCGCTGGGATAGGCAATATAAGGAAATAGTTTGGTTTGCATGGTGTCGACCCCCTTTGATTTGGCGCCTAGTATGCGCGCCTTGGCGGCTTATTACCACCATTTTGTTATCCTACCGGGCTTGGTCCGCCTGCAACAGGAGGCACGAAAAACCACCGCGCGTTATACTTAAAGCGATGGAGGATATTCAATGAAATCATTACGTTATATAAATTCGCTGATACGAGAATTTTTCTCCCGCTGGGGCAGTTACCTTTTGCTGGTTGAACTGGTGGCCGCCGCTACCGCTGGGGTGGCCGTGCCGTTGATGCGGTGGGCGACCGCTGGGATTCTGCGCCAAGCGGGGATTCCTTACCTGGGCGTGGATAACTTCACGTTTGTTCTGTTGCATCAGCCAGGGGCGACGGTGCTGCTTTTGGCGTTGCTGGTGCTGCTGTTAGTCTTGGTGTATCTGCAGTTTGCGATACTGCTGGGCGGGATTGCCAGCATTCAGCAGCGTGAAGGCTTAGGGGTGCGGGGCATTGTCCGCGAAGGGCTGGCAGATCTGCGCCACTTGCGGCCGTCGAGTTTTGGCTTTTTCGTGGTGTATCTGTTACTGATCGTCCCATTTGCCGGTGTCGTGGTGCAGTCAGCTTTGCTGAATAAGGTGAAAATCCCTGCTTTTGTGCTTGATTGGCTAAGCACCAAACCGGTCTTTGCGGTGCTGGTGGCGGTGTTTTACGGCGCGGCGGCCTACCTAGGCCTGCGGTGGGTGCGAGTGCTGCCGAACACGATTTTGCGGGACCAGCCGCTCCTCAGCGCCGCCAGGCAATCTTGGCACCAGACCCGCGGCAAGTTTTGGCGCTACTCTTGGCGGCTGTTGCTCCTGCTGGTCGGGGCAACCTTAGTGGGTTGGGTGTGGTCCAACGCCTTGATTGGCTTGCAAACGGTGCTGGATCGGACTGCCATCGCTTTTCCGGCGGCAGTTGTGCTGCTAACGCTACTGCTGGCGGGGCAGACGCTGTTAGGCGGAGCTAGCAGTGTCTTGTATCTGCTGTTTCTCGTGGCTCCTGATGAGCTGAGGCCCGCCATTCGACCGATTCCGAATCAGCACCACTGGTTGCGGCGGATCATCGTGCTGGTGTCCGGCGGCGCTGTGGTGGTGATCATGGCGGCGTTCGGCGCTTTTTACATGACCGGAGCGCTCGCGGAACATCCCGTCACGATTTCTCACCGCGGTGTTGATGCTGGTAATGGCGTGCAAAACACCATTCCGGCGCTACGCAAAACCGCGGCGGAGAAGCCTGATTTTGTTGAAATGGATCTGCATGAAACTAAAGATGGACAGTTCATTGTACTGCATGACGAGAACTTGAAGACGCTGGCTGGGGTCAACCGCACACCGCATCAGCTGACGCTCGCCCAGCTGCAGCAAATCACCGTGCGCGAAAACGGGCACGCGGCCAAGCTAGCCAGCTTTGACGACTACTTGGCCGCGGCCGAGACGCTGAACCAGAAGCTGATCGTTGAGTTGAAACCGGCGCCAGGTGACAGTCCGCAGATGCTGGATCATTTTATCAGTCGCTATGCTAAACGATTGGTGGCTGATCATGACCGGGTGCATTCGTTGAGCTACAAACTGATGACTCAGCTTCACCAGCGCGTACCTAAGCTTTATGCGGGCTTCATCATGCCATTTAGTCTGGTGGCGCCGCAGACTCAGCTGTCTGGCTACACCGTTGAGGAAACCACGCTGGATTCAGAGCTGGTCGAAACGGTGCATGCTCAGCATCAAAGGGTTTGGGCCTGGACGGTCAATGATCCTGATACCATGGCGCAGATGTTGTTTGAGGATGTCGACGGCATCATCACTGATAATCTGAGTGAGCTCAAGCAAGTGATTGCTGAGCAAAGCAACCATCCCAGTTACGCCCAGCGGCTGCGGTTGTTCGCCACGACGTTGGATGATTTTGGGGATCCGGTGATTGGAAACTAGTACTGATGAACACGGACTCGCTGCGGCTTACGAGGGACCAAAAAGGCTCACCTGACAGCGGTCGGGTGAGCCTATTTTGGTTGGTGAGATTGGTTGAGCAGCGGTCATCACAGTTTAGCGTAAAGGGTCTTATCGGTCTTCGTCATCAGACCCAGGGAAGGGCCGGTTAAACCGCGGGTCGCCCCAACCGTGGTGGGGGCGATGGCCGCGGCCACCGCGATGAGGGCCAAAGGGGCCAAGCTGTTTGAAATAGTCATCTGCGGCGCCATCAGCATCATTGGCTTCCAGACTGGTAACGAGTTTGCGTAGCAGCATGGTTAACTGGGCCTGTTCATCAGCCGATAAGCCGGCGAACAGCGTATCGGCTAATTTGTCTTTTTCTCCTCGTGCTGAGGCGATAAAGGCTTGACCATCATCCGTCAAACTGATCAGCATGACGCGGCCGTCAACAGCGGATGGCTCACGTTTGACGAGGCCGCTGGCTTCGAGTTTGGCGACCAAAGCGCTGGCGGAGCTGGGGCGAATGTCCAGCGCCTCAACGATTTCAGAATTGGTCAATTGTTGACGTTCGGCGATGAGCCGGAGCAGGCGCAGCTGCCCGCGTTCTTCGTTATCTTGATTAGCGGTGCGTAAATTCCAGACGGCGCTTTGCACGAAGCCACGCTGCCGGAAGAGCCGACCAAACAAACGCAGTAACTCTTGATTGTCTTGGGTCATCTATAAACACCTTCCTTATATTATTTAGTTAGCAAACGGTTGTAGCTAACTAACGAGGTGAAGTTTACTCACTTTGTTAGTTTTTGTCAACAAATACGAAATAATATTTTGAACCAACTTGACGGCGGTCAATTCGCTTTATCCTCCCAGGCGCTAAGCTGTACTTGTCAAATAAGGGGTGAACAAAATGAAATTTCAATTATGGATCGAAAAGCATACCACCCAGATTACGGCAATCACCGCAGTGTTGATTGCGGCGGGGTATGCCAGTAAATATCTGCTCCAACTGCCTGTCGCCTACGCGATTTTGCTCGCGGTGGCTTCAATCATCGCCGTCGTGCCCATCGCCTTACACGCCCTTTCCGCGCTGCGGGTAAAGGTCATCAGCATCGAACTGCTCGTCACCATCGCCGTGATCGGGGCGTTCGTGATTGGCGAGTACAACGAAAGCGCCGTGGTCACCTTCCTGTTCTTGTTCGGGAACTTCCTGGAACAAAAGACGCTGGCGAAAACCCGTGCTTCCATCAAGTCACTCACGGCGATGGCGCCAACCACTGCCGAGCTGGTCAATGATGACGGTAGCATTGAAACTGTCGACGTTGACGAGGTTGAAGAAGGCAACGTGGTGCTGGTGAAAACCGGTGGCGCCATTCCCGTCGATGGGACGGTCATCGAAGGTCAAGGTTACACCGATGAAGCGGCAGTGACCGGCGAATCTCGCGCCGTCACCAAGAACACCGGCGACAGCGTCTTCTCTGGCACGCTGCTAAGTGATGGTTACGTTAAAATCAAGGCCACCAAGGTCGGGGAAGACACCACCTTTGGTAAAATCATCGAACTGGTCGAGGATGCGCAAGATACCAAGTCTCACGCCGAGAAATTCATCGACCGCTTTGCCCAGTATTACACGCCAGCCGTTTTGATCATTGCCTTGGCGGTGTTCCTAGTCAGCCGCGATTTTAAGCTGGCGATTACTGTGCTAGTGCTGGGGTGCCCTGGGGCGTTGGTCATTGGCGCGCCGGTATCCAACGTGGCTGGGATTGGCAATGGCGCTAAGCGCGGCATTCTGGTCAAAGGCGGCGAGGCCATGGATACCTTCGCCAAAGTTGATACCTTCGTTTTCGATAAAACTGGGACGCTGACGGAAGGCAAAACCGCGCTGGCTGACGCTAAAGTCTACGGCGCTGACGCCGCACAGATCCTGACGCAAACCGCTGCGGTGGAAGCTTTGTCGGATCATCCGCTGGGCAAAGCGATTTTGAACGCCGCTGATGCGCAAGGCCTGGACTACAAGCAGCTGACCATTACCGCGAGTCAAACGCTCAAAGGCCAAGGCATCACCGCCACGGTGGCTGGGCAAGAAATCTGCGCCGGTAATCAAAAGCTGCTGGCGGCGCATCACGTGACCTTAAATGAGCAGCAACAAGCCGATTTGGCCGCGCTGCAAGCCACTGGTAGCTCTGTGGTGATTGTGGCAGTGGCAGGCCAGGTGGCCGCGATTTATGCGATTGCCGATACCATTCGGCCGGAACTGGCGGATCAGCTCGCGGCCTTGCGCCAGGCCGGCGCCAAGCATCTGGTGATGCTGACCGGGGATAATGCCCAAACCGCGAATTACGTGGCTGAACAGCTCGGCATTGATGAAGTCCACGCTGAACTGCTGCCAGACGAAAAGGTGACCTACGTGAAGGCCTTCAAGGATGAAGGGCGCACAGTGGCCTTTGTCGGTGATGGCATCAACGACAGCCCGTCGCTGGCGACGGCGGATATCGGGATCGCGATGGGGTCAGGGACCGACGTCGCGATTGAAACCTCAGATATCGTGCTCATGCAATCGAGTTTTGCCGCTTTGGTTCACGCCTACAAGCTGGCGAAGAAAACCGTCATGAACACCCGGGAAAATGTCGTCATTGCGATCGGCGTGGTGGCGTTCCTCCTACTAGGCCTGATTGCCGGGTTCATTTACATGGCTAGTGGCATGTTCGTACATGAAGCCAGCATCCTGGTGGTCATTTTCAACGCGATGCGGCTGATCAACTTCGGCGGCCGCGAAAAAGAAGCGAAAAAAGTGCCGAACTTGACCGCGGTCAAGTAAGCCTGCCGCCGAACCCGCTAAACTATAACTGTAATCAAGCGAAAGGAAGTTATCACTATGAATAAAAAAATCAGTTTACAGCTCGATGAATTGACCTGCCCATCTTGCTTGACCAAGATCGAAGGGGCTGTGAAACAAGAACCTGGCGTGGAGAACGTCAAGGTTTTGTTCAACGCCGGTAAAGTGAAGGCGGATTTCGATGATACGCAAAACAGTGCCGACAACCTCGCCAATGTGGTGACCAAGTTAGGCTACGAAGTCAAAAAAGTGCGCGTGAAGGATCTCTAGGGGGAAATGAACATGACGATTGAAGACCAGTACCAAGCCGAATTGAAGCAAGCCGACATCGACCACCACAAGCCCACTGCCGGCGCGATGACCGGCCACATTCTCGCTAACCTGTGGTACTTGGATGTGAAGCTGCACCAGATTGCCTGGTACGTGAAAGGCGACAGCGCCTTTGCGGTCGCAGCTTACTACCAGGATTTGATTGCGGAAAACCGCAAACAAATCGATGAGCTTGGCGAACTGTTGCTGGATGAAAACCAAATCGCGCCTTCAACGGTGGCAGAGTTCACGCAGTACACCAAGATTCCTGAAGAGGGCGCCTTGAAGTATCACCCTGCCAGCGACATGGTCGATGCTACGGCCCATGACTACACCACCGCGAACATGTTCATCGATCGCGCGATCAAGCTCGCTGAACGCGAAAACCGCCCCGCCATGGCCAACTTCCTGACCAACATGCGCGGCTACAATAACCAAGTCATTCGCAAGCTTCAGTCCTTCCTGGGTAAAACCGCATGGGAAGGCCTCGTCGAAGAAGACGACGATGACGATGAAGATTAAAGCGTGAATCAAATTACCCCAGCCACTGGCAATACTGCCAGTGGCTGGGGCTTTTTTGTTAAATAGCTTAACCACGGCGTTAAAGCAAGGGAAAAACGCGTTTACTCTGGCCGCAGGTCGCCACTGTTTCGCACTTTAACGACGACTAGGATATTTATCGGCTAAACGCCGATACAACAGCTTATATCCGACTAAAAAACGCATTTTGGTGAATTGGTAGTTTGCGACGATTTTTGCATAAATGCCGGTATCACGGGATGATTCACGTCTAAAAACGCACTATGCTTCTGCAGCGTAATAATCGACAACTTCCTTGAGGGCTGTCGCGGCTTCTTCGCTGCCAGTCAGCTTCGTGTAATAGGCAGTGAAGCGTGGATCGGCGACATACATCGCGGCTAAACCGCGGTGCATGGCTGGCGTCAGCTGCGGGGTGGTCGTCAGCAGCCACGCGCGATGGGCGTGATACGCGGTCGCGGCGTCAGCGCCTGGCAATGCAGGGGCGGCGAGATACGCCAACAGGGCCGTTTTTAATTGGGCTTCGGCTGCAGTCATGGCGGTGTATTGGGCTTCAGTTAAGCCGGCAAAACGCAGGTCTGCTTCTGCCTTGGCGGCTTTGCCATACTTGGCAGTGACTTCGGCGCCATAGGCTTCATCATTGGCTTTGATTTGGGCCTGCTTGAACGCGGCGAATTTTTCGTTATCAGGCATGTTTGATGCTCCTTTCTGGTTAGTGAGGGTGACATCCAGTTGCGCCAGTTGTTGATCGACCAGGCGGCGGTTAGCGAGCAATTTCTCGCGTTGCTGGGCCAGCGCCTGCACCCGCTGAGCTGGCGGCTGGTCAAGTAGCGCCTGAATGTCGGCTAAGGCAAAGCCCAAGGCGCGATAGGTCAAAATCAGCTGTAGACGATCCACTTCAGCCGGGCCGTATTGGCGGTAGCCGTTCGCGGCCAGTGGCGGCTTGAGCAGGCCGATTTGATCGTAATAACGCAAGGTGCGGGCCGATACGCCACTGAGGATTGCGAGTTGTTTGGTGCTGTACATGATGTCACCTCCAAAAACCATGATAAAGCCTGACGCCGCGTCAGGGTCAAGCCTGATTGCGCAAAAAAACCAGCCTCTGCGTAAGAAGCTGGTTTCAAGCTTAATAGTCGAGATGGTCGGCGGTCAAGTCTTCGCCGTTGGTGGCGATGACTTGCTTGTACCAAGCAAAGGACTTCTTCTTGCTCCGAGCGAGGGTGCCGTGGCCTTCATCGTCTAAATCAACGTAGATGAAGCCATAGCGCTTGCTCATTTCGCCAGTGGAGGCACTGACCAAGTCAATGCAGCCCCATGGTGTGTAACCCATCACCGGCACGCCATCAGCAATGGCACCACGAATGGCTTCCACATGTGAGCGCAGGTAGTCGATGCGGTAGTCGTCGTAGATTTTACCATCGGCTTCCACCGTATCCTTAGCCCCAAGGCCATTTTCCACGATGAACAGCGGCACCTGGTAGCGGTCATGCAGCTGGTTGAGGCCAATGCGCAGGCCAGTGGGGTCGATTTGCCAACCCCATTCGCTTTCCTTCAAGAACGGATTCTTCACGCCGCCAAGCATGTTGCCTTGCGTCTTCTCGTCAACTTTGCCGGTGACATCGGTGACGCCGGACATGTAGTAGGAGAAGGAGAGAAAATCGACGTGATACTGCTTGAGTAAGGCGAGCTCTTCTGGCGTGCGGTCGAGGTCGGCGCCGGTGAAGCCGTACATTTCGTACAGCGATTCGCTATAAGCCGGGTATTCACCGCGGACTTGCACGTCGGCACAGTAGAAGTTGAATCCTTGGTTGAACTTCAAGGCCGCCAGCTGGTTCTTCGGATCAGAGTCAAAGGCGTAGTTGGTGGCGAAAATAATCATGTTGCCGACTTGGCTAGCCGGATTCTTGGCATGGGCCGCTTGCACGGCATAGGCACTAGCCACGAACTGATTATGCCAAGCTTGGAAGACATTCTTTTTGTCGTCAGCGCCAGTTTTGCTGATCATGCCTTGGCTCATGAACGGGAAGCCTGCCGCGGAGTTGATTTCGTTGAAGGTCAGCCAGTACTTCACCTTATCGCCAAAGCGGTCGATCACCGTTTCCGCATAGTGCTTGAAGAAGCCAATTAAATCCTTGTTTTTCCAGCCGCCGTAAGCTTCCGCCAGGTGTAGCGGCAGTTCGTAGTGGGACAGGGTGATGACCGGCTCGATGTTATATTTCAAGCATTCATCGATGACGGCATCGTAGAACGCGAGGCCTTTTTCATTCGGCTCAGTTTCGTCGCCTTGCGGGAAAATCCGGCTCCAGGCAATGGAGAAGCGATAGGTCTTGAAGCCCATTTCGGCAAACAAGCCGATATCTTCCTTGTAGTGATGGTAAAAATCGATGCCTTCGTGGTTCGGGTACGTGTACTTGGCATTCGGCGTCCAATCGAAGTCGGGACTTTGAACGATTTTCATGCGGTCTTTGCCGCCAGGAATTACATCGTCGATTGACAAGCCGCGTCCGTCAACGTCATACGCGCCTTCCAGTTGGTTTGCCGCTGTGGCGCCGCCCCAGAGAAAGTCTTTTGGAAATTCAGTCATTCATCATGCCTTCTTTCGGTTTTATTATGCAGTGAAACCGCATCCAATCTTTATTATACAGGGTTAGGAAGATTTAGTCGTGTTTCACGTGGAACCTTTTTACGGCTATGTTGCTGGGTTATAATGACGGCATCTGGAGGTTACGCCATAAGAGAAAAAACCGACACCACCAACATCACCACCATCCCGGCGTTCATTGCCGCTCAACCGCTGGCCGTGCAGCCGCCACTCAAAGCGATGTATGCCATCTTAAAAGCAGCGCTGCCGGAAGCCGAAGAGCGCATCAGCTATCAAATGCCGACGTTTTGGCAAGGGCAAGCGATTGCCTATTTTGATGCTGGGGAGGGCTACCTGGGCTTTTATCCGACCAGCGGCCCTATTGTGCAGTTTGCCGCTGACTTGACCAGTTATCGCCACAGTAAAGGGGCGGTACATTTGCCCCTGGACCAACCGCTACCAGCGGATCTGATCACCAAAATGGTGCAGTGGCAGCTGGCACAGGTGCAAAGCGGCGCCGCCAAACCGCGCCGCACTCCGAAACCGAAAGTGGCGATGCCGGCAGCGATACGTGAGGCTTTGACCACCGCTGATTTGATAGCGGCCTACGAAGCTAGGCCGCCATACCAGCGCAACGACTACCTTGGGTGGATTACGCAGGCAAAGCGCGAAGCAACTCAGCAAAAACGCCTCGACCAAATGCTGGAAGAGCTGCGCGCCGGGGATGTCTTCATGAAAATGAGCTGGAACAAACGTTAAGTTTCTGCGCCACCAAGGACGTCAAGGCGCGAAGATGAGTCTTGCCGGTGAAGACTGCGGGCAAAGGTTATTTCCGTTTCACCACTCGATGCAGCGGCAAGGCGGCAAATAGGACGAAAAATAGATTTGAACCAAGCCCTGGCACCGCCCAAGCCAGCCCGAGTATCACCACCAGCAAAGCGCTGGTGATGAAATCAGCCGCCTGAACGCGGTGATTGACGGCGTGACGCAACCAGACACTGACGGCAGAGCCGAACAGGAGCACCGCAGTGTAAAGCATTAGGCCCAGGCGGCCAGTATTATCCACGATGAGGCGGGTGGCCGCAGGAATCAGCACGATGGCCAGCAGCCATAGCACATTGGCCCAGTAGCCGCTTTTACTGAGGGCGGTGACTGGCGCTAACGTGCGTCGGTGGCCATTCCAGAAGCTGAACACGGTGAAAAACGAAATCAAGACCCCGAGCAACAAGTGAACGAAGGTGCTCGACTGCAGCTGCGTGGCCAAGTTGCCGGCGGTTAACGTCGCAAAAAAATCGGTCAGCGGTAGCACTAATAACGTGATCGCCACCGCGACAATGGCGTCAGTAAAAGCAATGAGGCGCTCTAAAGTTTTGCCTTGGATCATGACAGGCACCAAGGCGTGCAGTAGTCATGTGTCGTAATGATAGTCATCAAGAATCGGCCTACTTTCAGTTTGGAATAAACCAATTATACCCGTTCTTGTCGATTTGGCGTGGCGCCCGTACAATTTAATGCGTATGTTATATGACAGTCACTAAGGGTGCTATTTGAACTTAACCGCAAACTGTTGATCGGTTGGATAAAACAGGATAACGTCGTGGCACAACCTAGCAGCGCCGTCACTGCACCACAAAATCTCACGCCGAGCAAATCCTAACGGCTGGACGGTAGGCTATAATAGTATTTATATTTACAGCGGCCAACCGTTGTTTGCTATCATGGAGGACTGACATGGAAAAAGCTAAAAAGAGTGGCCTATTCTTGGGGAGTTTGGCCGCCCTTGGCTGTGAGACCTTATATGGCCTAAGTTACATCTTTACCAAACAGGCAACTGACAGTGCCAGCCCACTAGCATTATTAGGCTGGCGTTTTCTGGTCGCACTGATCGTGATGAGCGTCTTGATCCTAATGGGTATCGTGCACGTTGATCTGACTGGCAAAAAATTCCGGCCGTTACTGCTAGTCGCGATTTTCGATCCAGTCTTGTACTTCATCGGTGAAACGTTTGGCATCAGCCGCACAACGGCTTCAGAGAGTGGTGTGTTTCTAGCTTGTATCCCCGTAGCGGCATTATTGGCCTCCGCGTTGATTCTACGCAAGTATCCTACCCGCCAACAAGTCCTTGGCATTCTGCTCACTTTGGTCGGCGTTGTCATCACTGTTTTCGCTGCCGGTGTTAGCACCAGCCTCTCACTGATTGGCTATCTCTTTCTGCTGATGGCAGTAGCCACGTATGCGTTGTATAGCGTCTTTGTCGAGAAAGCCGCCGCCTATACCGGCATAGAAATCACTTATGTCATGCTGGCGGCAGGGGCGGCTGTATTTGGGCTCATGGCAATTAGCGAAGCCGTCATCGGCGGCGATGTGCAAGCCTTGCTTAGTTTGCCGATTAGAAATCGTGATTTCACCATCGCGATATTGTATCAAGGAATCGGTAGCTCAGTGTTGGCGCTGTTCCTATCGAACTATGCTATCGCTCAGATTGGCGTCAACAAAACCGCATCATTTATCGGCGTTTCAACGGTGGTGTCGATCGTGGCAGGCGTGCTCTTACTTGGCGAAGCCTTCAGTCAAGCCCAGCTGATCGGTGCTGTCGTTATCATCGGTGGCGTCTATACCGCCAATAGCACGTTCCATCGTAAGCACAAGTAGCGGGTTTCACATCTCGGTCCAGCCAAAACGCGACATTCTCAAGGTGACTTGAAGCATGGCGCGTTTTTCATTCAAAAGACCTGGAAGACGACGCAGCCGGGCGAATGACACTGGATGTTGACGGGCAGCCTTAGCTTAAAAGTGATGCTGAAGCGGTCAAACGTCTTGAAGGTCTATCCGATGCGCCACCAGCATGAAAAACACGCTGGCGGGTGCCAAATCGGTGCCACTTTAAAACAAAAAGTCGACAAATTAACGCTTGTCAGCTTAAAAGCGTTTCACGTGAAACAATTGCCTTGGCTTACGGTTTTTGGGTGGGCTGCTCCCGGAACTGCGCCGGCGATTGGCCGGTCCAGGTTTTGAAGTTGCGCTGGAAGCTCTTGGTGCTGCCAAAACCGCACACTGCCGCGATGTAATCAATGCTGCTGGTGGTTTCAATCAGAAGCCGCCGGGCGTTGAGCAGGCGCACCAGGCGCAAGTAGCCGCCGACGGTAAGTTGCAGGTGGGCTTGGAACTGCTGGTTCAAGGTGGTTAAAGAGACATGCGCCGCTTCTGCCAAGGCCGGGCCGCGCAAAGGCTGGGCATAGTCGCGATTGATGGTGGCCATCACCTGATCCACCAGATGCGGATTGGCGGTCACAGTTTGCGAGACGCTGGTGGTGAAGTGCTGCCCCAGTTCAATCAGCAGCGCGTAAAAGTGGCTCAAAATCGCCAGCCGCCGGTATTCGTCAACGCCAGCCGCAATCAGGTCGCGGATGGCAAGCCCATGGTCGTAGATGGCTTGGTAGGCTTCAGGGTGCGCTTGCCGCGGCTGGTCGCCTTGCATCTGCACGAGCCACTGGCCGCTGCTAGGGAGCTTGTGCGCCAGGAAGGTTTCATCGATGATGAAGCCGAACTCGTCCCAGGTGGCTTGTGAGTCGCCGCTGGCACTGTGAATCACCCGGCGGTCAGTGGCCCAGCAATCGCCAGGGTGATAGCGGTAAGGCACGCCATTAGCGGTAAAAGTGAGCGGTGCGCCTGCCACCAGAAAGTTCAGCTCAATGCCGGGATGCCAGTGAGCCGGATAATCGATGCCTTCCCGCGGATCATTTTGAAAAAACTTGAAGGGCAAGTTGGGCCACTGTTCGACTTGCTCAAATAAAATCGGCATCGCAAAAACCTCCAAACTGTCTGGCGTTGGTTTTAAAGTTGACCAGTTAGCGCTTTCCTTCATGCTACGATGAAGAAAAGCGAATCACAAGGAGGAATCTCATGACCATCAAACTCATTGCTTTAGATATCGATGATACGCTGCTGTCTTCGCAAGGTAAAATCCTACCGAGCACGCTGACGGCAATTAAAGCCTGCCTAGAGCGCGGCTTTAAAATTGTGCTGTGCACTGGCCGCCCATTAGCTGGCGTGAAGCCGTACCTCAACGAACTTGGCGTGGCTGGGCCGGAGCAGTATGTGGTGACCTACAACGGCGCCGTGATTGAATCCATCACCGGTCAAGTGGTGGCGAAGCAGCTCATTGACAATGCCGGCTATCGGACCTTGACCGCCTTCGCTGCGGCCCATGACATTCCGTTCAACGTCTTGGATGAAAACAGTCAGATTTACACTGCTAATCACGATGTGGACTTTATTACCGCCGTGCAAGCCGTAGAAAACGAAGCCGGACTGTATATCCGCCAGCCAGACGAATTACCCGCCGATTTTGCGATTGCCAAGGGCCTGTTCGTCGGCACCCAAGACTTGCTCGACGGCGTGGAAGATGCCGTGCGGGCGGCATTTGGGGATGATTATTCGGTCATTCGGGCCGGCCGTTACTTCCTGGAAGCGATGGCGAAAGGCGTCGACAAGGGCCAAGGCTTGAAGGCGTTGGGTGAAACCATTGGCATCACACCAGATGAAATGATGGGCTTCGGGGATGAGGGCAATGATCTGGCGATGTTCAGCACGGTGGGCCTGGCTGTCTGCATGGGCAATGGCTCTGAACTCGCTAAGGCGCATGCCGATTACATCACCGATACCAATGACAATGATGGTATCAGCAAGGCCATTGAGAAGTTTGTGTTGAAGGCCTAACTGACCACTAGGGTCGCCGCGAGCGGCCCTTTTTTGTGTGGTCGCACCAAAAAACCGCAGCGGCGAGGCTGCGGTCAAAAGAAAACTTATTTCGTGGCGCTCAGTCCGGCATGAATGTGATCGAGGTTCCACTTCATCATGTCGTAGTACGTATCACCAGGCTGACCTTGCTTGGCGAGGGAGTCGGTGAAGACCTTGGAGAACACTTTGAGGCCGGTTTCCTGGGCCACCTTGTTCATCGCTTTCGGAGACACCGAGGTTTCCACGAACAAACTGCGCACATCAGAGCTTCTGATTTTGGCGAGCACCGTGGCCATTTGCTCCGGCGTCCCTTGGGATTCGGTGTTGATTTCCCAGATATACGCCGGCGTGACGTGGTACGAGGCGGCGAAGTACTTGAACGCGCCTTCGGAAGTCACCAGCAGGCGCTGACTTTCAGGCAGATCAAGGAACTGCGACTGGGCGGTTTGGTGCAAGGCGCCCAGCTTGGCGAGGTAACGGTCCGCGTTTTGCTGATAATACTCGGCATTGGCGGGGTCCGCCGCCTTCATTTTGGCGGTGATGGTTTTGACGTATTGCATGCCATTGGCCAAATCGAGCCAGGCGTGCGGGTCTTGCTCGTTGACGTTGGTGGTGAGATGCTGCGCCTTCACGCCATCACTGGCGGCGAACACGTCTTCATCAAAGTGTTTATGCGCCGTTTCCACCAGTTTGTTGAACCAGCCGCTGCCGCCGGTTTCGAGGTTCAGGCCGTTATGGAAAATCAAATCGGCTTCGGTGGCCTGGGCAATATCGGTTGGCTTCGGCTCGTATTCATGCGGGTCCACGCCGCGCTGCACGATGCTGTAGAGTTCGATGCGGTCTTGGCCGACATTGTGCACCATGTCCTCTAGAATTGAGTTGGTGGTGACGATGCGCAGCTTTTGCCCTGGGGCCTTGGCTTGCGGCGCGTCAGCGCGCCCGCTGAGGAACCAGTAGACGCCAGAAAGCATAGCGACCACGGCAGCGAGGGCGATCCAGATGCGTTTCATCAGCGCACCTCCTGGCTGAGCTTAGGCCGCGCTTTTTTGCCGAGGCTGGCCTTCAGCCGCACAAAGCCTTGCTTCGGCGAGAAGACGAAGGCGATGGCGAAGAAGGCGGCGGCGACGAGCACAATCGCCGGGCCTGATGCCCAGTTGAAGGTGTAGCTAAGATACAAGCCAATCGTGGCGGAAACCACCCCGAAGGCCGCAGATAAAATCAGCATCAAAGACAAGCGGTTGGTCCACAGAAACGCGGTGGCGGCCGGGGTGATCAGCATCGCCACCACCAGAATGATACCGACGGTTTGCAGCGCCGACACTGTGACCAGCGTCAGCACCAGCATCAGGCTGTAGTGAATGAGCTGCACCTTCAGGCCATAAGTGGCGGCGAAGGTTTCATCAAACGAGGTGATGAGTAGCTCTTTGTAGAAAATCGTGACGAACAAAATCACAATGCCCAGCACAACGGCAGTGGTCATGATGTCATGGTTGCTAACAGCGAGGATATTCCCGAACAGAATATGATGCAGGTTCGTCGCGCTTTCCGCCATGGAGATCAGGATGAACCCTAAGGCGTAAAAGGCCGAGAACACCACCCCGATGGCGGTGTCGGTTTTGACTTTACTGTGGGCGGCGACGAAGCCAATGAGTAGCGCCGCCAAAATGCCGAACACGGAGGCGCCCACCAGGACGTTGATGCCCAGCATGTACGCCACCGCCACCCCTGGCAGCACCGCATGGGAAATCGCGTCGCCCATCAAGGACATCCCGCGCAGGATAATGAAGCTACCGATAATGCCGGACATGATGCCGACCATGATGGCAGTTAAGAGGGCGCTTTGCAAAAAGTCGTAGCGGCTCAAGGCCGCGAAGAATTCGGTAATCGTGGTCATGCTTGCACCTCCTGATCGAATAAAACCGCGGAGAGATCCGCCGAGAAGGTTTGTTCAATGTTGCGGGCCGTGTAAACCTCATTGACCGGGCCGTAGTCGACGATGCCGTGGTTCATCACCACCAGGTCATCGAAGTAACGGGTGACTTTATTTAAATCATGGTGCACCACAATGATGGTTTTACCGGCGTCACGCCATTGCTGCAAAATCGCCATGATGGCATTTTCACTTTGCAAATCAATGCCGACAAACGGTTCATCGAGAATGATGAGGTCGGCTTGTTGCACAATCGCCCGGGCCACAAAGACGCGCTGCAGCTGGCCGCCTGATAGGTTGCCGATTTGGCGTTGGGCAAAGGCAGTCATGCCGACCTGCTCCAAAGCGGCGAGGGCGGCTTGCCGCTGCGCCTTGCCGGGGCTGCGGAGCAGGCCTAAGTCGGCATAGGTGCCAGTGAGCACAACGTCTAGGACATTAATGGGGAAACTGAGATCGAGGTCTTTGCGCTGTTCGACATAGGCAATGGCCTTTTTTTGTTGACTGAGCGGCTGGCCGTTGAATTCGGCAGTGCCGCTTTGGCTTTTAATCAGGCCTAACGTGGCCTTGATGAGCGTTGATTTTCCTGCACCATTGGGACCGATGATCCCAGTGATTTTGCCGGCGTTAAAGTTCACGGTCGCATCAGCAAACACTGGTGTGGCATCGTAAGCAACGGTGAGGTTCTTGATGGTTAACATGGAACCCCTCCATTTTTTAGGCATGGCTAAACTTCTTTCAAATCTATTGTATCGAAAACCGTTACTTTATACAAGTAAAATCGCGGTAAAGGCGATAAGGCGGGCAACAGGCGCCCTTGATAACAGCGTCAGAGAGAAATTTTAGTGGCGCCAAGAAACCGGCCTGTTTGGGCTGTGCATACCACCAGCGCGAAACTTTGATGCTGGTCCACACATTTTGGCACGCTTTTTGCTTATAGCAGGGTGAACAGTGAGACAATCACAGTAGGAGGATCACATGACAGCTAATCAAGCGTGGCTGGAAGCCACTTACCAAAAAATTATCGCCAAAGTTGCGGCGGAACGGGAGCGCATTGGCGCCGGCATTCCATATATCTCAAAGGATGGACGCTACGACGATAAATCCAATGATATTACCTGGTGGACCAACGGCTTTTGGGGCGGGCTGCTGTGGCAGCTGAATCACGCCACCGGCGATGAAGCAGCGGCGGAAACGGCGCGGGGGCTGGAGACGAAGCTTGATCAAGCCTTTCTGGAATTCAAGGGCTTGCATCATGACGTTGGCTTCATGTGGCTGCCGACCGCGGTGGCGGATTATCGCCTAACGGGCTCGGAGCGTTCACTCCAGCGCGGGTTGCACGCCGCCGAGCTGCTGGCGGGGCGCTACAACCCGCGCGGCAAGTTCATTCGTTCGTGGAATCGCGACCGCGCTGGCTGGGTGATCATCGATTCGATGTTCAACATTCAGCTACTTTACTGGGCGACCGACGCGTTGAAGGATCCGCGCTTTAAGTTCATCGCCGATGATCACGCGCACACCGTGATGGAAAATATCGTGCGGCCAGATGGCTCGGTGGCTCACATTGCGGTCTTTGACCCCAACACCGGTGAGCTGGTTGAAACCCTGGGCGGACAAGGCTACGGCGTGTGCTCCAGTTGGTCGCGCGGCCAGGCCTGGGCGATTAGCGGCTTTGCGCTGGCCTATGCGCACACCCATGAAGTGGAGTATCTTGACACGGCCAAAAAAGTCGCCAACTACTTCATCGCTAACGTTGCTACCACCGGGGATGTGCCGCTGGTGGACTTCCGGGCACCAGCCGAGCCAGTGCTGCTGGATACTTCAGCCAGTGCCTGCGCGGCTTGCGGGATGCTGGAAATCGCCAAGCATGTGCCGGAATTAGAGCAACCGCTGTACGTGAATGCCGCCACCCGCATGCTGAAGGCAATTGCCGACCACCATGCCGATTGGGACCTGGCGACTGACGGCATTGTGCAAGATGCCACGCCGGCGTACCATGATGCCCAAAGCGAGCTGGAACGGCCACTGATTTACGGCGATTACTATTTTGTGGAAGGAATTTTGCGCTTGCTGGGAAAGGACTTCTTGCTATGGTAGTCGCTAATGTAAACGGCCAGCCCTGGCGCGATGACCAAGGGGCACTCATTCAGGCCCATGGTGGTAGCATTGTGCCTTATGAAGGCGAGTATTTCTGGTACGGGGAAGACAAAGGCGTCGCGAACATTGCCGGCACCAGCCGCGTCCCGTTTGTCGGGATCGGTTGCTATCGCTCCACCGATTTGTTGACCTGGCACCGGGTTGGCGATGTGTTGACAGCCGCCAATGATCCTAGCCAGCAGGTGCAGGCAGAATCGATTGTGGAGCGGCCCAAGGTGTTGTTCAATGCCTTGACCAAGCAATTCGTGATGTGGTGCCATTTTGACACGCCGGATTACCGCTTTGCTGGCTGCCTCGTCGCCACCGCCACGCAGCCGACTGGGCCGTTCACGGTTCAGCAAATTCTGCGGCCGAACAATTTTGATAGTCGCGATATGACGCTGTTTGAAGAAGACGGCCAGGCTTATCTGGTTCACAGTGCCAACATGAACAAAACGCTGTACGTTGCCAATTTGACGCCGGATTATCTGGGCGTGACCGGCGAAGTGCGCAAGCTATTCATTGATCAAGAGCGCGAGGCCCCAGTGATTTTCCATGAAGGTGAGTGGTATTTCACCATCACTAGTGGCACCACCGGCTGGCGGCCCAATCCGGCGCTGTTTTCCCGGTCGCACTTTCTGGTGGCCAATCAGAAGCTGATTGATAATCCTTGCGAGGGCCCCAAAAAGGCGACGACCTATGACGGGCAGCCAACCTTTGGCTTTCAGTACCAAGGCCAGTGGTATCTGCTACTGGATCATTGGCAGCGTGAGGATTTGCAGCATTCTGGCTACAGTATTTTACCGATTGAAATTCACGGCCGCGATCTCGTGGTGCCGTGGGTGGATCAGCCGTTGCAGCGCAACACTGCCGTCAACGGCTAGTGTGCAGTGCATTGCACACTAAACTTGAACGAAGAAGTCAACATGGAGATGGTCAACGTGGTTAAAATTATTCTGGTTTCACATAATCAGCTTGCAGCAGGCATGAAACATGCCGTAGAAATGATTGCCGGCACCCAGCCGCAGCTGAGTGCTTATGGGCTGATGCCGGGCCAAAAACCGGATGATGTGGTGGCTCAAATCGCCAAAACCCTGCCGGCAGAAGAACCGGTGCTGATTTTGGCGGACTTGGTGGGCGGTTCCATGTGTAACGCCTGCATGGCCCTGTTAGTGCATGCCAATGTGCAGCTGATTGGCGGCATGAACTTGGCGCTGGTTTTGCAGCTGGTGCTGGCCCAGCAGTTCGACCAGGACAGCTTGCAGCACATCATGCAGCAAGCCCAGCAAGGCATTCAAGAAGTCAAACTGCAAAAAGTGACCGAAGATGACTCCTTCTTTTAAGCTGATTTGCACGGATCTTGACCGGACTTTTTTGAATGCGCAGGGCCAGCCTTCGCTTCAAAACGCCAACGCCATTCGCCAGGCCGTTGCGGCTGGGTACGCGTTTGTGGTCGCTTCCGGGCGGCGATTGGCCTCGATTGCGGCGCTGTATCAGGCGCTGGGGGTGCGCGGCGATAAGATTTTCTTCAATGGTGCCTGCATTGCCGATGCCGACAATCAAGTGATTGCCAGCACCGCCTTGACGCCGGCGCAACTGACGACGCTGATGGCGATTGGCCAACATTTTGGCTTGAATTTGTCGCTGTCAGCCCTTGAGGCCGGGTTTGAGTACGTGCCGCCAGCTGCCACCTGGGTGCCAGGTTATCTCCAAGTGTTGCCCCATGACATCGACGCGCTGCACAACGCCGTGGCAACCACGACGATATACAAGTTAAGCTTCAGCGGCGAGCGGCCCGCCCTGGAAGCCGCAGCGGCTGCTGTGCGCGCCCAAACTGCGGTGACCTGCAGCTGGACGGATACGCATTTTCTCGAAATGACCGCGCCAGGCGTCAATAAATTAACCGGCTTGCAGCATTTATGCGCCTTGCGCGGCATTGCCATGACGGCCACGGTGGCGTTTGGTGATTATGAAAATGATGCCGCGCTGCTGCATGGGGCGGGACTCGGGGTGGCAATGAGCAACGCCTTGCCGATGGTCCAAGCCGCGGCGGATCAAGTGGTGGATAACCGGGCGTTTGATGGGGTCGCCCAAGTGGTGAGGACGCTGCTTTAACGAAAGGAGAGGATTCACGTGAAACCCACGCAACAGTTCGATTTTGTGCAAAATCAAACTCAAGTCCAGAAGTTCACGTTGACGCAAGGGATGCGGCAATCCATTTTGATGCTACAGCTCGACGCCTTGGATCTGATCGATTACCTTAAAAACGTTAGCCTGGAAAATCCGCTGCTGGAGGTGCGCACGCACTTAGCGCCACCAGCTGCCCCAGGCGCCCCAGCCGCCGAGCAGCCGTTAGCAGATACGCATCAATCCTTGTTCGAGTATCTGTTGACTCAAGTGCAGCTGACCATGCGCGATACGCCACTGCGGACGTTGGTGATTTACCTGGTGCAGCAACTCGATCCGCGTGGGTATCTGCCGCTGAGTGATGCCGAGATTCAAAAGGAGCTCGGCATCGACGCGATTACGCTGGCCGATGCCAAAACCTTGCTGCAGCGGCTGGATCCACCAGGCGTGGGCGCTCATGACTTGCAGGAATGCTTGTATTTGCAAGCAGAGCAAGACCCAGATCCGATTCCAGACGGGGTACTGGCGCTGCTGCAGGAGCATTTTGACGATTTAGTGGCCCACCGGTATCAGCCCATCAAACAGGCATTAGGCCTGGATGACGCTGGGCTCACTGCCTGCTTGCATTACGTGCAGACCTTGTCGGCCGATCCCGGCTTGGCGTATAACCACACGCCGGTTGAATTTGTAGTGCCGGAGCTGACGGTCACCGTGCACGACGGCAAAGCTAGCCTGAAGCTCAATCGGCGGGGCCAGGCTGAGCTAATTTTTGCCCAGGCCACCTATGATGAACTGAAAGCCACAGCGGATGCCGAGGCCCGGGAGTACTTGCAGGCCAAAAAAGAGCAGTTCCGCGCGCTCGAATACGCCTTACAGCGCCGCGAAAACACGCTGACGACGATTGGCCGGGAAATTGTGCGGCGTCAATTCGCCTATTTTGAGAATCCCCAGCAGCCCTTGGCGCCGCTTTTGCTCCGGGATATTGCCCAGACTTTGCAGATTGCCGAATCCACGGTATCGCGGGCGATTAATGGCAAGTATTTGCAAACTGATTTTGGCGTGTTCCCGCTGAAAATGTTCTTCTCTCGCTACGCGCCGGCGGTGGCAACTGAGGCCGCGCATTCCACCGATCAGCTCATCAAAGCGTTGAAACAGTTGGTGGCGGCAGAAGATCCTAAGCATCCGTTGAGCGATGAAGCCCTCGCTAAGCAGCTCGCTGCGGCTCATTTTGCCGTCGCGCGACGTACCGTCGCCAAGTATCGGCAAAAAGCCGGCATCGCGCCGGCCCATGCCCGGAAACAGCCATAGGAAAGGAAAGTTATCATGGAGGCCCAAGCAGCCAAACAACTGATTCATCAATTCGATTTACGTACCAAGCACAATCAAATGAGTATCGGGGTGCTTGCCACTGGCCATGTCGTGGCCTTGTACTTAGGCCAGCGCCTGCCAGTGGGCACCAAACTAGGCGGTATCATCACTGAAATGGGTCGCGCCAGCTACCTGGCGGACACCGATGGCATTCACGATTTTCGGCTTGAACAGTTGCCACTGCTGTATCCAACCTTCGGCACGCCTGATATGCGCCGGCCTGCGTTGATGGTGCGGCAGGCAAATGGGTCAGAAGTCTTGGATTTACGCTTTCAAAGCGCGCAGTGGCTGGACCAGGTGCCAACGCCGGCTGACTTGCCCGCGCTGCGCCAGCTGCCGGTTGCTGAGGCCAGTGGGCTGGCGCTCACTTTAGCGGATGAAGCCGCATCCATCACGGTGACCTTGTACATTGAAGCCGATGCTGCGCATGACACCTTTGCCCAACATGTGGTAATCAAAAACACCGGTCATGCCAAGCTGCACGTGACCCGCGCCTTATCCTGGTCCTGGGACTTTTTGTCTGACCAGGCAGACCTCATCACCTTTTCCGGCGCTTGGGGCCGTGAAGCCCAGCCGGTGCGGCGGGCGTTGCAACCAGGGCTACAAGGCGTGGATTCGATGCGCGGCGCCAGTGGCCATGGGCAGCAGCCAACGTTGGTGCTGGCCCAGCCGCATGCCGATTGGCAGCAAGGGGCAGCACTGGCGGCCAATTTGATTTATAGCGGTGACTTTCTCGCGCAGGTGCAAGTCGATATGCATCAAAATGCCCGCGTCCAGCTGGGCTTGAATGATTGGCAGTTCGATTGGACCTTAACGCCTGAGGCCAGTTTCACCACGCCACAAGCCGTGATTAGCCTTGGCACCAGCGGGTTGCGCACGGTGAGCCACCGCTTCCAGCAGCTCTACACCGACCGACTGTTGCCTGCGGTTTTTGCTAAGCAGGAGCGGCCGCTAGTCATCAATAACTGGGAAGCCACGTTCTTTGATTTTGATGAAAAGACGTTGGTGGCGTTGGCCCAAAAAGCGGCTGCCGTGGGGATTGAACGCTTCGTCTTGGATGACGGGTGGTTCGGCGATGGCCGAGATGATGAAACCACAGCGCTGGGGGACTGGTGGCCGAATGAAACCAAGCTCGGCGGCCTTGATCATTTGATTACCGAGATTCAAAAGCTGGGTCTGGATTTTGGCATTTGGGTGGAGCCGGAAATGGTTTCGCCCAACTCGCATTTGTATCATGACCATCCTGATTGGATCATTCGTGACCCGCAGCACACCCCGAGCCTGGCCCGGCACACTTATGCCCTGGATCTGGGCCGCGTCGAGGTGCAAGATCACCTGATCAAAGCGCTGAATGCCTTGCTGGATGAACATGACATTGATTATGTGAAGTGGGACATGAATCGCAATCTCACCGATCTTTACACCCCGGCATTGCCCGCTGAGCGGCAAGGAGAGTTGCGGCATCGTTATCTCCTAGGGTTGTACCGGGTGCTGCAGGCGGTCACCAGCGCGCATCCGCAGGTGATGTTTGAAGGTTGTGCTGGCGGCGGCGGGCGCTTTGATGCCGGGATGCTCGCTTATGCGCCGCAAATCTGGACTTCAGATGATACCGACGCGATGGCGCGGCTCGGCATTCAACGCGGCACGAGCTTTATTTATCCGCCGCAAGCCTTGTCTTGCCACGTGTCGATGGTGCCCAATCAGCAAACCGGCCGCACCACGCCACTGGCCACGCGGGCGGCGGTGGCCGAGTTTGGCGCTTGCGGCTACGAGCTGAACTTATTGGCCTGTGATGAGGCGACCTTGGCGCAAATCAAAGCTGAGGTGAGTGCGTATAAGCCACTGCGTCAGACGCTGCAAATGGGTCAGCTGGATTGGCTCGTCGTGTATGACGAACGCAATGAATACGCCTGGCAAAAGCTGGACGCCACCACTTTGATTATCGATCATGTGAACGTCCTGGCGCAGCCGAATACCGTGATGAAGCGACTAAAAGCCTTGGCTTTACCAGCGGATAGCCTGTGGCAGGCAACAGACGGGCAAATTTATCCAGCTGAATACCTAATGGCCGTGGGCGTTGCGATTGCCAAGCCGCAAGGGGACTTTGTCAGTCAGCGCTGGGTGTTCAAGCGCGTCAAGTAAGGAGAGCAAAATCGCGCCAGCAGCAGTTGAGGTCACTGCTGCTGGCGCGATTTTTGGTTCCTGTACCGGGTGCCGCGATGACTTTCCGCCGGTCACATCATCAGTCGTTAGCGCTGCTGCGACTGACGATGTGCACGAC
This sequence comes from Lacticaseibacillus salsurivasis, assembly GCF_036246225.1. NCBI lineage: Bacteria > Bacillati > Bacillota > Bacilli > Lactobacillales > Lactobacillaceae > Lacticaseibacillus > Lacticaseibacillus salsurivasis. The sequence goes on along the minus strand of NZ_BTTP01000006.1, from coordinate 36,771 downwards.
AGCAAGATACAGAAGTACCGATACGAGCATGAACCAGCTGTTGTTGTGCTCATGCTGCAATAAGGTCATTCTGCCAGCTAAGATGACCACAGTATTGAGGACCCCCAATAATAAAGGCAAACCGGCAACTAACCCAGCTTGGCGTTGTTTGATTCGCACAAGCGCGGCGCGGGGCATCCCCAATTGATATAACGTTGTGGCGTCATTTTGGACCCATGCGTTTAAGCGCTGCACCAAGCCCAGAATAATGGCGGCGGCGACCAGCATGGCAAAGCTAAGCATGGTGGTTGTGAACAAGGTGATCCCGGCGGCAGCATCAACACTAACGCCGTCAATGGTCGCCAAATTGGCCAAAAAGAGGAGTGGCGTTTTGGCCGTATGGAGGGCTTGATATTGCATCAAGCCACTTAATAACAGTGCAATTCCGCCACTGAGCAGGCCTGTTGTCAAGCCCATCGTCAGCCAGTACCGCTGTAATAATTGGCGACAGGTTGCTACGCTTAGTAATCGCGTTGCATGTTGCCGGATGCCAGGAGCCCGGGCAATGAGCGCCAATCCTGCTGGTAGGGTAAAAGCACACACGGCAAAGATTCCAATCATGGTTAAGCTCAACCAAGCACTAATGGTTGGCGGCGTGGTTGACCAGTGGGCTAGCCCATAGTCGCTGGCCAATAAACCCAATGGCGCCAGTAATGCTATCAGCCATTGCCAGCGGTCGTTAAGGCGACGATGGCGGGTCGGTTTGTGGCGATCTTGACTGCCTAAAGGGCGGCAAAAACGTAACCAGCCAGTCACCGCTAATAGGCTATAGCCAATCGTGTAGCCAATCAGCAGTTGGCTTGCCGCCCGGGCAGACCATAGGAGGCCAGTGTTCAGCGGCAGTGACATCATTCGAAACAACCACATCGCAAAAAACTTAGAACCGATAAAACCAGCGGCGACACCGATTCCGCTAGTCAGGATAGCCCAGAGGCCGTTTTCGCCGATCAAGCGCAAAGCGAGGTACCATAACGGCATGCCTAGCGTCCGATATAGCTGAAACTCAGTGCGATAGTGCGAAAGCATCTGTTGATAGAGATACCCCATCACGAGCACTTCAAGCCCGCTGAGTACCCCAACCAAAGTCCATAAGCACTGTTTAAGTAGCGTTGCGATGGCGGGCGTGATCCCGCGCATCACCGCCGAGGTAGCCAGAATTGACAATAAAGCGTACAAAACTGTCGCTAGTGCCCCGCCAGCGAACATCAAGACGCGGCCTAAAGCGGCATGGGCCCTCAAGGGTTTAATTAATCGTCTCATCGCGCCACCTTCCACCGCTAATTGCCGCTGTTTCAACGATTTGATCAAAAAATTGTTGTTGATTGCCTTTTGAGGTTACCGCGGCGAAAGATCGCCCATCTTTAATAAATACAATGCGGTCACAAAAACTCGCGGTGAAGGCATCGTGGGTGACCAAGATCGTGGTTGTGTGAGCCTCGTGATGTAACTTGGCGAGGTGCTGGAGGAAAGTGGTGGCGGCATGAGAATCGAGGCTGGCCGTTGGTTCATCAGCTAAAATTAGCCTTGGCTTGGTGATGATAGCCCGTGCGGCAGCAACGCGCTGCTGCTGGCCAATGCTTAGTTGATGGGGGTAGCGCGTCAAAAGCGGAACCAAAGAAAATTGCGCCGCAACTTGGGCAACCCGGTCAGCCAAGTCTTTGGGCTGTGGTGGCAAGATGGTCAAAGGCAGCGCGATGTTATCGCCAATGGTCAAGTTTGGTAACAAGCGGAAATCCTGAATCATCAAGCCTAATTGGGTGCGGCGAAAGTTGGCTGCTTTGGCGTCACGCCACTTTGTCACTGGCTGACCGGCGACGAAGACGGTGCCTGCGGTTGGTTTCTTCAAGGTTGCGATGATGTTAAGCAAGGTTGACTTGCCTACCCCACTTGGCCCCATAATACCGACGAATTCATTGGCAGCGATGTCTAAACTGAGATCATCTAGCACTGCCTGTCGTTGCCCGTAACGCTTGGTTAGATGCTGGATTTCTATGAACGCCACCGTCTACACCCCCCTTTTTTTCAAATCATACCACCGCCTGAGATGACCACGCAAAGTCGCTACGCGCGAACAAGCAGAAACGCTAATTGAAACATGGCCTGTATGGTAAAAAAATAAGCCAATTCCTTCAAGGTGACGAGCCAACTAATCATAATCAAATCAAAGCCCAACTGACGCCGGAAGCATTTTAATCAGGCAGGATTATCACAGATGACAGGAAAAGTTGGTTGAAGGAACGGCTTAAGGTTGCTCTAACTGACGATGGACTGCGCTGGGCGTGATATGACGTTCAACGGCGTTCTTGATAGGCGAAGGATTTGAAGGTGGCAAAGCTGGTGTGATCATTGAGGTCCTGGGCGCAGATGCCGACCATGGCCCCAGTGAAGGCCAGTTTGCCTTGGGCCTTCACGTAGTCATCAGACAGCTGCTCCGCCGGCAGCACGTCGCCAATCAGCTGCCAATCGTTATCAGGTAATTGATAGCTGAACTGGCTGGTGGCGTGATCCACTTCGGCCCGCAACGTCACTAGCCCGGCTGGCAAGGGGATGCGTGGTGAGGCGTAGTGCGCCTGACCGGCCGCATCCACCATCACTTGCAGGTAGCGGGTGTGCTGGGTTTCATCGTAGTTGATGCTTAAATACTGCCAGTTGTCGGTGTCATAGAACAGCACCAGCCCCGCCAAGGCTTGGAAATTGGTGGGTTCAAAGTCCACGGTCGTGGTCGCTGTGAAATGGAAGGCCTGCCAGCGCCGCGCCAGCAAACTCTGGCGGTGCAGACTGGTGATGCTTTGCTGACCGCGGAGCACCAGACCTGCTGGCGTGAGCTGGGCGTGGTCACCCAGCGGGCCTCGCAGCGACTTGAGGCTGATCGGTAGCGTTTTGGCGGTGGTGAAATCGATCGCTTCAGAAAAGTCAGTGCGCTGCTCGACTTCTTGCGCAATCGACGGCAGCGGCGATTGCAGCGGCGGCACCTCGCCGCCGTCGAGCAGGTAAGGCCAATCGTCCTGCCAGCGAATCGGGGTCAAGCCGGTTTCTCGGCCCAGGGTGCAGTTGCCGCGCTGCAGTTTCAGGGGCCGGGCGGTGATGAACGTGGCATACCACTCATCCGGCGTGATCTCGACGAGACTGACATGGCCGCATTTTTGCAAGGGGCTGTCAGGGTGTGGTTTGGTGGTCATCAGCGGCGTATTCGGCGCCACGGTGTATGGTCCCCAGATATTGCGCGCTCGGGCAATGGTTGAAGCATGTGAATAGCCAGTGCCGCCTGCAGCGCAAATCAGGTAGTACCAGCCGTTGCGCTTGAGCATTTGCGGGCCTTCCGCGTTGCCCAGCTGGGTGCCTTGGAAAATCTTTTGGCGCGCGCCGACGAGCTGATGATGGGCGAGGTCGTATTCCTGCATCACGATGCCGGCAAACCCATCGTGGTCAAGCCGGTGATCGTACAGCATATTCATCAAGTAATGGCGGCCATCGTCATCGTGAAACATGGCCGGATCAAAGCCGCTGGCGTTCAGAAAAACCGGCTCGCTCCAAGGCCCGGTGATGGCTGGCGCTTCGATCAGGTAGTTCAAGGTATCTTTGAAAATGCCGGTGGTTTTGACATCCGTATAAATCAAATAGAACCGGCCTTGGTCGTAAGATAAGGCAGGCGCCCACAAGCTACCGGAATTGTAATTTCCCACCAAATTCGCCTGGCTGGGGCGGTCAACCGGCTCTGCCACCACCGTCCAGTTGATCAGGTCGGTGGAATGATAAATCTCAACCCCTGGCCACCATTCGAACGTTGAGGTGGCAATGTAATAGTCATCGCCGACGCGCAAAATGCTAGCGTCAGGGTTAAAGCCTTTGAGAATTGGATTAGTGTACAGCTCTGTCATGTGAATCCTCCCTTTACCGTGTCACTTCAATACAAGCAAGTTTCATGCCAAATAGTGCCGACAAAAAGCCCCAGCACCAAGCAAGCTTGGGCTGAGGCAGGGAGGAGAACTGGTTCATACGGTTAAGCGCGACGCTTTAGGCCGTAGAGCGCGCCGGCTAAGAGTATGCCGCCGGCGGCTATCAGCCATGGCTGGGCCGCTTCACCAGTGGCCGGTAGCTGGCCGTGTTTGCCAGTCGTGGCCTTGGTACTGGTCTTTTGACTGACCTTGGTGGCGCTAGGGGTCTGATGACTGGTGGCTTGGCCATGGTTGCTGGCTTGGGTCCCAGCGTTAACGTTACTGCCTTGACTGGCGGCGTTGCCAGTTTGGCCTTGGTGCCCACTGTGACCAGGGGTAGTAATTTCGGTTTGCGGCTTGCTGTTATCGGTGACGCTTGGCGTTGTTTCAGCCAAGAGCTGCGGCTTAGTCATGCCGTCTGCGGTTGGCGCGAGTTCGTAGCGGGTGCCGAAGAGGTGGATCTCGCCATAATCAGCGATGCCAGGGTAAGCCGGGTCAGTCGGTTCACCAGCCGCATCAACTTGCACCTTGAAGTAGCGATATTGGGTGTGATTGGAAACGGTGATCGTTTGCGGTTGGTTGCTCAAGGTGGTCATGGCATCGGTGAGTTTGGTCCAGTTGATGCCATCATTGGAGCCGTACAGGTTGGTGCCTTGGCTGCGGTTCGGGAACCCGGTGCGGGCCAAAAACATCACTTTCGTTAAGGAGACAGCGGCATTTTCGCCGAAGTCAATCACAGCTGGCGTGTGCCAGTCGCCGCCTTGGGTCGCCTGATTGTCATCGGTGAGCATGGCGGTGTTCGCCGTTTTGGTTTCATCGATGGCTTGCGAGTCCTTTTGCAACAAGTTAGCCGTCGTGAGACCGGCATAGGCCAAGCTGCCATCAGCCAAGGTCGGGTTCATCAATTCAGCGGCTTTGATGGCCTTGGTGTAAGCATTCAAGGCGTTTTGGAAGTCTTCGTCGGTGCCGGTTTTAATCAAAGCTTGCACCGCTTTGGCCGCGGCGTTGACTTTCGCCAGTGACGCCGTGGTGTAGGTGCCATCGCTGAGCTGCTTGGTGGCGGTGTTGTAAGCCGCCACGCGATCATTTTCAACGGTAATGGTGAAGGTCTTGGTGACGGTGCGTTGGCCGTTAGTGGCGGTCACGGTGACTGGGTAAGTGCCGGCTGCGGTCGGCGCGAAGGTCAAGGTGCCATCTGCGGCTAGGGTCAAGCCTTGCGGTCCGTTCACTAGGCTCAAGCTAGTGGCATTGGATGCCGTCAGCTTGAGGTTCAGTGTTTTGCCTAAAAACATGGCGGTATCGCGGGCGGTGTCGCCGATCACTGGCAAGGCGGCATCATCCGTGTAGACACCAGCAGCAAACGTCACTTTAACGTTGGACTGGCCTAAAACCGTGAAGAAGTCGATGTTAGCATTGCCGCCGGCCACTGGATAGGCGACGGTTTGCCACTGATTCTTGGTATCTGGCAGAGTCAGGGTCTGGTAAGCAGCGTTCGGGGTGTTGCTGGCAGAAACTAGTAATTGAGCGGTGCCATTGGTCTTCAACCGAACGGCGAAGGTGCCAGTGGTAGGCTTCACCAAACCGGCCAAGGCCACTTGAGCGCCGCCGCGATTGGTGGTGGTGTCCTTAGGGTAAGTGGCGTCGTAGGCGGTTTCGGAAATGTCCTTTTGGGTCGTGGCGGCGGTGACTTCAATGCCATCTTTGGTGGTCTTGGCGAGCTTGCTATTCAGCACGGTGCCGAATTGATTGAAGGTGACATCTTCCGTGCCAGCAGTTTGACTAGGGAAGGTCGTGGTGTCAGCCGCTTTCGCTTGCGGCATCGAGAGCCAATATTCCGCCCCGATTTCGGTCATCTTGTTGTCGGAATAGGCACCCCAGTAGTTCATTTGCTTGGTGCCTTCGTAGTAAGTCGTGCTACTTAAATGCGTCGCTTCATTGGCCACGGCTGGCGCAATTTTGGCGATTTCGGCAGCGGATAAGCCTTCTTGGTAACGATAATAGTCATACACTTCGCTGAGGCTGTAGAACTTGTTCAAGCGCCCGCGGCCGTCAGGGGAAACCGGGCCGCCGAAGTCGATGATATTGGTGACCCCATCGGATTCAATTGCTGGGTGCGCAGCGTCACCCGGTTGTGACACCTGGATCCAAGGAATCGTGCGGCCGGTATTGTAGGCGTAGAACTGCTGCGTTCCTGCCAGTAAGCGATTATTGCCAAAACTGTAAGGATCAACGGCATTGGCTGCCGTGGAAATGGTGCCGGTGGTGGGGTCGACTTTGGTGCCTTGGTTATTGATCATCCGCGCCAGACCAGCGAGATCCAAGGCATCATCCTTGGCGTGGTTGGCGTCGCGGCCCATTTCCAGCAGTTGCACAAATTCCTGGCCGGTTGGGTTGCGCGGGTCATCCGCGGTCATCACATGGACCAGATTACCCAACGCACCGTTGATGTTCGGACGTTCCGATTGCGCATTGACGAAATACTGTTCCACCGCATCCTGATAGGCGGCGGTGTCGTCTTTGAAAATGCTGGCCGCCATGACGCCAGTTAAGGCGTACAGGTGCTGATTGAAGTATTGATTTTTGACATTGATTAACAAGTTCGTGGTGAGGGGATCAATAAAGTTATCAATCAGTTTCTGGTTGTCAGTGTCGGTCCAGCGCAGGTTGATGGTGTTGCCTTCAGTATCCTTGTAGCTCCCTTGCGTCGGATTGGTGTACTTGGTCAGCTCCGCGGCCGCCACCATATAGTAAAACGGCACTGGGGCGTGGATGTGAGCATCTGCATAATACTTGTAGCCGTCTTTGTCCATATTCTCCCAGATGCGAATCAGGCGAATAGCATTGTAGCGGTACTTCACGTTCCCGGTCAGATAGTAAAGCACAGACTGGGTGTAGGCACGAAAGCCATCTTGCGACAACCGCGGTTCTTGTTTGTTCGAGGTGAAGGTTTTATCCAGCGGGACATCCCGGGTCCCTTCCTTCAGGTTCGCTGCTTGAAAATCCAAACTCGCATAGGGACTGGCCAGCATCCCTTGATAGTAGCTTTCCCAAGGCTCGGCATGCTTTGCCAGTTGCTCGCGGGTATTGGCCAAAGCCTCTGGATCAATACTGATCCCTGGGTGCGTGAAGCCATCCGTTTTGGTGATCTGCAACTGCACGCTGGCCGTGTCGATACTATCCGCATCGGCAGCGTGGGTGAGGTGGGCGGGAATGAGCAATGCGGCCGCCGCCCCCAAAATCACGCCGAAGCGCCAAAATCCATGATGTGACATTTTTTTCCTCCTTTGGTTGTGGGCAAAAGCAGACTACGACGGTCGGCGATCGGGGCGCAACTACACTAGCCGAGTCAATCCGCAGCCTCTAGTTGCGCTCCGTGAGGCCAACGCCTGAGCGATTAGCTACGCGGCAAGCCTCGAAGCCTAAGACCGGCTTCAATGCTTGTCGCTAGGCTAATCGTCAGGCTAAAGGCGGCCTCACTTTGCAGCCTCCCGCCGACCATCGCAGCCTGGCTTTTGCACACTACTTGATTACCACCTTTGTATAAGCAAGTAACGGGCCACAACCTGAACCTTAGTGTTTAATTTGGCTACACACTAATCCTGCTATGTAGTGGTTGAAGTGCCCTTGCTTTTGCACAGAACGTCTGCTAAATTGAGGGCGAAAGTGCTTTCACACAGGAGGGTCTTACAAATGAGTAAAGCGACAGAACGAGTCCTGGCAACGCTGCAGCAGCTGCTGACTGAGCAAACGCAGGTGGCAACGGCTGATATTGCAGCGCGCATGGGCGTGAGTCGCTCGGTGACGAGTCATTATCTCAGTGACTTGCTGCAGGCGGGGTTGGTCAAAAAAGGCACCGGGCGGCCGGTGTATTGGCAGTTAACGAGCACCGTGGCGCCAGTGGCCAGCGCCGTCGATGATTTGCACAGTTTGGCGGCGGTGATTGGCGCTAATGGTAGCCAGCGGGAAAGCATCCGCAAGTGTATTGCCGCGGTGGCTTACCCTGGCGGCTTGAACATTGTCATTACTGGCCACTCTGGGGTCGGGAAGACCTTCTTGGCCCAGCAAATCTACCGCTATGCCAAAGATACCGGTGCCCTGGCCAAAACGGCGCCGTACAAGGTGCTCAACTGTGCGGATTATGCGAATAACCCGGAACTCTTCTCCTCGATTCTGTTTGGCTACGTCAAAGGCGCCTTCACCGGGGCCAACGCCAACAAGCCAGGCCTACTGCAAGAAGCCGATGGCGGCTACCTGTTTTTAGATGAAGTGCACCGTCTGTCTGGTGAAAACCAAGAAAAACTGTTCACTTTTATGGATACCGGCCGCTTTCGGCCCATCGGTGAAAACCAGCACGACAGCACGGCTTCGGTCCGCTTCATTTTCGCCACGACGGAAGATCCGCACACGGCGATGCTAGAAACCTTTAACCGGCGAGTGCCAGTTAATGTGCATCTCACGGCCTATGCCCATCGGCCAATCAATGAGCGTCTAGCCTTCATTAAGGTGTTATTCGGCACTGAAGCGAAGAATTTCAAGTGCCCCATTCAGGTCGCGCCAGAAGCGTTGACTTACCTATTGAATTTGAAACCCGATGGCAATGTCGGCCGGCTGAAAAATATGATCAAAGTCGCCTGCGCCAAGGCCAGCACCAGAAAGACCGGAGCCCAGTTGGTGGTGGCGATCACCGATTTTGATCGCGAGGCCTCCCGAGTCACTGCCGACAACTTGAATATCACCCAGCCGCTGATTGTCGGGGAGCAAGCCAGCGATACGGTGTTTGAGCTGAATACTGCCAGCCCGGCGCAGCATTTTGAGGCGTACCTGACGGCGCATCCGGAACTGACGGCGCGGGCCGTGCGCACCCAATTGCAGACTTTGTATCAGTTGAATGGCGCCGATACCGGCGAAGATTCCGTACTTCACGCCATGCATGCTCGGCAGTTTCGGCAGGTGGTGGTGGATCAATTCGGCCTGAAAGCGGCGTTGGACTACGAACCGGTATTGTTCCAGTTATACCGTCAAAACTTTACGCTCGGCGGCGATAGTCTGGCCGCCATTAAACGGTTGGCCAGTCATTTTGCCCGCTCGCAGCATGTGGCCCAGGCCTTTTATGCCCAGCTACCGGTGATTGCGCCGGCCAGCCATGAAGTGTTGACGGCGATTTTAACCTGCTGTTTAAGTGAAACCGTAGATGAAACAATTCCGCTACGCTGCTTAATGGTGGCCCATGGCAGTCACATGGCGACCAGCATTCAGTCAGTGGTCAACCGCCTGTGTGGCACCTACTTAGTGGATGCCTTGGATATGCCAATCGATACCACCATTAATCAAATCGCCAAACGCGCCAAGCAAACCGTGGCGGATTTTGATACCTCCAACGGCTTCATCTTGCTGGTCGACATGGGCTCGTTGAACCAGCTGTACACCCAAATCAAAAGCCAGTTGCAAGGCGATTTGCTCGTCGTGAACAACCTCACCACAGCGACGGCGCTGGATATCGGGCTGAAAATTCAGCAAAAGCTGCCCTTTGAAGCGATTGCCGAACATGCCAGCACCGACTACACGATTGCGGCCCAGTACTTCGAAGGGTTTGCCAAGAATCAGAACATTGTGATTTCCTGTATGTCCGGTTTGGGTATTTCCGAAAAACTGCGCGATATCTTCCAAGAAGTGCTGGGTCGGCGCATTAGCTTGGTGACTATGGACTTTGACCGCCTGCGGCAAAGCGTGGCGGCCAATGACATTGAAGCCTTTGAATCCACCTTGCTGGTCATCACCACCACGAACTTGCCAGAGACCTTCGAAATTCCGCATATCAACATTTACGACCTGCTGGATGCCAGCGGGCAGGTGATGATTCACGATATTCTCAAGCAGTATGTGGATCAAAAGACTTTCGATGACCTCTATAACCGGCTGGTGCGCTTCTTATCCATAGAAGGCGTGTCGGAACGGCTGGCCTTTCTGAACCCCAGCATCATTATTCAAGAAGTGGAAACCGTCATCTTCAAATTCGAGAATTATTACCATGTCAAAATCGATGGGAAAACAAAGCTCAACTTGTACATGCACATTTCCCTGATGGTCGAACGCCTGATGACGGGCGTGTCGGGCAGCCGTAGTGCCTCACTGCAGCCAAAAGACGCCAAGGAAGAGGAATTCTTCACAGTGGCACAAGGCATTTTCAAGCCGATTGAGCTGAAATATGGCATCACGATTGATGGCTATGAGTTGTCGCTGTTGTCAGAACTGTTTAAATCCATTTTGGCGCCGGCCTGAACCCCGTTGCACACTAATTATTTCATGTAAACGCTTCACCAAATAACGCCTCCAGCTGTGGTTTAACAAGATTGGCACCGTATTTGCTTATACGTCAGTGTAAGCAAATCGGGTGAGCAATCATCCGCAGATGGAGGTGTTTTGATGATTAGTATGATGCGTTGTGATGATCGCTTGATTCACGGCCAAGTCGCCCTGCTCTGGTCAAAGGAACTACAGCTGAGCCGGATTATCGTGGCGAGTGATCAAGCGGCCAAAAGTGATATCCAAAAAAACGCGCTGCTCCTGGCAGCGCCGGCGGGCATCAAGGTGGCGGTGGTCCCAGTGGCCAAAGCCATTGAGCTCGCCAATGATCCGCGCGGGGCAAAACTAAAGATGCTTTTGCTCACCAACACGGTGGCTAACTTGAAGGCGCTGGTGGATAACGTTGATGTCGAAACCAAGGTGGACATTGCCAATGTTGGCCGGATTGGCGGCGGCAACTTGAATGATAAACACAAGATCTCAGAAACGGTTTATCTCACCGATGATGAGGTCGAGGCGGTCAAGGCGATTGGAGAGAAACGCAATAATTTCGTTTATCAGCCGCTCCCAAGTGACACGCCAGTACCATTCTTGAGTCTTCTGAAAGGAGAATAGTTATGTTACTTTATCAAGCATTCATGGTCGGGTTAGTGATGGCCTTCGCCAAATGGATCAATGCTTATGGTTCATTCGCACAATTAATGCCATTTTTCTCTTATATCGTTTTGGCTTTGGTGCTGGGTAAGAGCCCATCGCAAGCGTTGATCTTAGGTGCCGCCGTTGAATTAGCCTTTTATGGGGTCATGCAAATCGGCGCGGTGCTGCCACAAGATACCGCCGTTGGGGGCGTGCTCGGGGTGGCCTTCGCCTTGATTTTGAACCAAAAGCCTGCCGTTGCTGTTGCCTTGGCAGTGCCAATCTCCATGCTGGCGGTGATTGTTTGGAACCTGTTGAAGTTCTGGTTCACCGCTAACGTTGAAGTTTTTGATCGCTACATTGATCAGCGTAACCTGAAGAAGTTCAATCGTCTCTGGTGGGTGCAGATCGCGGTTTACCTGCTCGCGTACTTCGCCTTGGCCTTCGTTGCCATTTTGCTCGGGACCAAAGGCATCAATGCCTTTGTTAATGCCATTCCAAAGCCTTTCCTGACCGGTTTGACAGTGGCCGCGGGCATGCTGCCAGCCGTTGGGATGGGGATGCTGCTCAAGTTCGTTTGGAACATTGAATTCCTGCCATTCTTTATCGCCGGGTTTGCCATGGCGGCGTACCTGCAATTGCCAATCATGGCGGTGTCCATTTTCGGTGTCGTCTTTGGGCTGATGATGTTCTTCATTGACCGGCATATTAATGAGGTCAAGCAAGCAAAAACAGCCGCATCAACAGGTAATGATGAGGAGGACTTCTTCAATGACTAAAATTGAAATGACTGCGCAAGATAAAAAGTTAACGAAGCGCATGTTCTGGCGCAACATGTTCCTGGGCTTCAACATGTCCTACACCCGGCAGCAAGGGGTAGCTTGGGACTGGGTTCACGCGCCAATCTACCGCGAAATTTACAAAGATGACGACCAGTTCTGGGAAGCCATGAAGCGGAACATGGAATTCTACAACATCACACCGAACATGAACGGCATGGTGTCAGGGTTAGCCATTTCCATGGAAGAAGAAAATGCGAAGGCACCTAAGGGCACCTTTGATACCGCCGGGATTTCCGGGATGAAGATTGGGCTCATGGGCCCGATGGCTGGGATCGGTGATACCTTCTTCTCCGGTGTTTGGGCTTTGATCATCATGGGGATTGCGATTTCCTTTGCCAAGCAAGGGAACCTGATTGTGGCGGCCTTGCCGCTGATTGCCCTAATTCCTAACTTGTTGGTCCGGTACTACGGCCAGAAGTTCGGGTACAAATTGGGGACCAAGTACATTCAAAAGGCCGTGGAAAATGGCGTGATGGCGATGTTCACCAAGGCCGCTTCCATTGTTGGGGTCACCGTTGTCGGCGGCATGATCGCCACCTTGGTCAAAGTGCCGGTCATCTTCAAGACGAAGATCAATGGCACCGTCTTCGAACTGCAAAAAGTGCTCGACCAAATCTTGCCGAATATGTTGCCACTACTGTTGGCATTGGGCTGCTTCTGGCTGTTACGCAAGAACGTTGGTCCCGTTAAGGTCTTGATTAGCGTTGTCGTTCTCGGCTTTGCCTTGACCTTCCTGGGCATTACCGGGGCCTAAGCTTGAAAGTTTGAGTCAGTGAACATAGATGGTGAACGCAAAGAATCCCTGCAGCCGCTTGGCCGCAGGGATTCTTTGTTGGCGCAGTATTTTCCGGGAAATATCGCTTACTCGCGCACGACCAGCACCGAAATCGGGGCGTGCTTCGCCATGTAAGCGGCTTGGCTACCAAAATGCTTCGCTAAGCCAGTTTTGGCCGAGGCCCCAATCACCAAGAGGTCAGGCTGATACTTGGGGATGAGCGTCTTCACAATCGTTTCGCCAGGGTCGCCTTCGCCGATGACAGCACGGACCTTAGCGATACCGGCTTTTTCGGCGAGCTTGACGTATTCGCTGAGGTGCTGCTCCAGATCGGCCCGTTCACCATGCACATAATCCTTCGATAAGGCCTGATAAACGTTCATTTCATCACTTTCGAGAATGGAAGCAATGATGAGTTCAGCTTGATCTGCCTTGGCGCGGTGAATCGCATATTGGAAGGCGGCTAAGGCGTCAGGGGAGTCATCCACCCCGACGAGAATGTGCTTGAAATCATCTTGTGCCATATGCTGTCTCCTCCTTAGGCTTCAGTGTGCTTGTCTTCAGCGGTTTCTTTGGCCCGTTCGGCGTTGATCATGGTGTCGGCTGATTTGCCGGCGGCTAATAGCTGATCGCGGCCCATGCCGGCGGCCAGCAGCTTCTTGTTGCCGCGGTAAAGATCGGTGACGCACCAACCAAGCAGCAGCACAATCAAGCCAATCGAAATGTAGGCTAAGACATGTGCCGTGTTGATTTCACTCGCTGAGGCGTGTGCGCCGAGGAAGCCGACGTAAGAATCAGGCAGGTTCAGCATATTCAAGAAGGTGAGGCCCAGCACGGAAATCCAGCCGCAGATTTTGACCCACAGCGAGTTCTTGAAGCGGCTACCCATTTCAGCGGCGCTATCGGTCATCATCAGCAGCGGCAACATGGAAAATGGCAAGGCGAAGGCGAGGAACACCTGTGAGTTATTCATCAAGGTGTTCAGCGCCTCGTGTTCATCCACAGCTGACAGATTGCGCGTCATCCACACACAGACCAGTACCGGAATCACCGAGATCAGCCGAGTGACCAGGCGCCGCGCCCACAGCGGCATCTTCATGTGAATGAAGCCTTCCATGATTACCTGACCGGTTAAGGTCCCGGTAATGGTGGAATTTTGCCCGGAAGCCAGCAGCGCAATGGCGAACAAGGCCGATAACGCGCCGGATTTAGCCACCGCAATCAAAATGCCGTTGCTGAGCACGGAACTATCGGAAAGGGCTTGGTACAAGCCGAAGAAGGACGGATCCTTCACGGCGCCGCTTTTGAACACTGCGACCCCCATGATCAGTAGCAGGGAGTTGACGACAAAAGCGACAGACAGTTGAATATTGGAATCCCACTGACTGAAGCGAACCGCAGTGGCGACTTCATCCTCATCATCGTGGTTGATTTTCCGCGTCTGGGAAATCGCCGAGTGCAGGTACAGGTTATGCGGCATGACGGTGGCGCCGATAATCCCTAGCGCCCCGTTCAGCGGTGACATACCATTGACCACCGGATGGGAAGCAATGGCGCCAGCCGAGGGCACCAGGCCTTTGATCACGCTGAGCCAATCAGGCCGGCTCAAAGCCACCTGATAAACAAAGACCAGCAGAATCACCATGATCAGGGTCACCACAATCGCTTCGATTTTCCGAAAACCGATGCGTGTTAACAGTAATAATAGCAAGACATCAAAGACGGTGATGAACACGTCGATCACCAGCGGAATGCCAAATAATAAGTACAAGGCAATGGCGGCGCCAATAACTTCGGCAATATCGGTGGCCATAATGGCCAACTCAGTCATAATCCATAGGACGATGCCCAAGCTTTTGCTAGTGCGAGCGCGAATGGCCTGTGCCAAATCCATGCGACTTACGATGCCAAGTTTAGCTGCCATGTTTTGCAGGAGCATGGCAATTAAACTTGAAATCAAAATGATGGAAATGAGGAGGTACCCGAAGTTTTGCCCGCCGGTGATACTGGTTGACCAGTTACCTGGATCCATGTAACCGACGGCGACCAAAGCCCCGGGACCTGAATAAGCCAGTAGCGTGCGCCAAAACCCTTTGCCCTTGGGCACCTCCACTGTCCCGTTGATTTCCTCCAGTGAGGGGCCGTTGGCGTAAGCAATCAACTTGCGCGATTTAGGCGCGCTGTTTGTCTCCTTCAACTCAATCAATCCTTTCTGAAATCACCTTCAGTATACGCCCCTGAAAAGGGATGTAAATATTTTATTTAGTGGCGCCTAACAAAAATAACGAGGGCTTGCTCGCGGAAAGGGTGGCTGATGAAAGAAACAAAAGTGATTAGGGCTCGCAAGGTAAAGGCCAGCCATACCGGTGAAACGCCAAAATTAAGCCCATTTAAAGGCGTTTTCTGCCGTGGCATAAATACGCTCGGCGCCGGCAATCTGAAGCTGGCGAAAATTAGGGCGCGAGGTTGTTGACTTGACTGCAATGCCGTTCATTTGTAAACTCACAAAAAAGTTAGGAGCAACGAAATAAATTTTTCCGGGTGGTTTACATGTCGCCGAACGCGGACTACAATCGATTTTGTTACATTGGAGTGGTTCCAAAAAGCGAGGGAAAAGCATGAAACTTGCAGAAAAAGTGAACGTCATGCGGGCAAGCGTGATGGGGGCCAATGACGGCATTTTGTCGGTGGCTGGGATTGTGATTGGGGTAGCCGGCGCCACGAGCAACAGTTATGCGATTTTGCTTTCCGGGCTGTCAGGCATGCTCGCCGGTACGGTGTCGATGGCGATGGGGGAATATGTTTCGGTCAACAGTGAGCGGGACGGCCAGCGCCAGGCGATTGCCCGAGAGAGTCGCGCGCTGGATAACGATTACCAGGGTGAGTTTGATTTTATCCAGCATAAGTACGAGCAAACCGGGATTTCGCCTGACCTCGCCAAGCAAGCCACCCATGAAATGCTCACCCGCGACGCGCTGAATATTGCGGTCCGGGAACGCTACGGCTTTGATCTCAACGAAAAAGCCAGCGCCGTCGCGGCGGCCCTGGCTTCCATGATTTCTTTTCCAACCGGCTCGATTTTGCCTTTGGTTGCCATTTCGGTATTTCCACTTGCCATCAAAGTCATCGCGACGGTCATTGCCGTCATCATTGCCTTGTCCTTGACCGGCTACACCGCGGCGGCGTTGGGCCATGCCAACCGCGGGAAGGCGATGCTCCGCAATGTCGTCTCTGGCGTGTTGACCATGACGGTGACTTACGGCATTGGGACGTTATTCGCGCATTAAGCGGGCAGTCGATTTTTCACAGAAGGCGGCGTTGAGCATGAAAGCAATCGTGAAACCAAAAACCAAAGCCCAGCAGACCATGGCCGAGCGCGCCAACACTTTGCGCGCCGGGGTGCTCGGGGCCAACGACGGCATTTTGACGGTGGTCGGGGTGCTGTTTTCGGTCGCGGCGGCAACTACTAATCAGTTCACGATTTTTATCGCGGGTTTGTCGGATTTGCTGGCTTGCGCATTTTCCATGGCGAGCGGCGAGTATGCCAGCGTGAGCTCCCAAAAAGACACGGAGCAGGCCGTGGTGGCGCAGGAATCGGCGTTACTCAAAACCGATTGGGCGGGCGAACGCCAAGCGGTGATCACCTATTATGTCGCGCGCGGTGTGACGGCAGCGACAGCGGGTCAAATCGCTGATCAGCTGCTTGAAGAAGATCCACTAGGCACGGTGATTCGGGTTAAGTACGCTTTGAAAAAAGGCCACTACATGAACCCGTGGTATGCGGCGTTTTCCTCGCTGGTGTCAGCGGCCAGTGGCGGGATTTTTCCACTGTTCGCGATGACGGTGTTGCCAGTGGGCTGGCAGTGGCCAGGGACGATTGTCGCGGTGCTGCTGTCGGTGTCGTTGACCGGTTATCTCTCGGCCAAATTCGGTGACGGGCTGGTGAAAACCGCGATGATCCGCAATATCATTGTCGGCATTATCACCATGATCATTCACTACGCTATTGGTCAGCTGATGTGATTTTATGCAAGCAAAAGCCGCATCTGGGTCGATGCGGCTGGTTTGATTCAGGGTTGCTGCTTGTGCGGGGCTGGCTGCTAACAGTTCCTACTCGCAGTGCGCTGCAGCGTAAGCAATCATGTCTGCGTTTTGCTGATTAAGCAGCGGCGGCAAGCCGTCCAGTGGCCAGAATTTCACCTCGGTGGTTTCGTTGGCATCGGCTTCGGCAAAACTACCACCGATTTGTTCGACCTGATAAAGCATCGCAATGGTTTGGCACACGTCGCCATTGGGATACACCGTTTCCCCTTGATCGAATACCGACAGCGGCTTAACGATTTTGACGTCTAGGCCGCTGTCTTCTTTGTACTCGCGAATCAGCGTCTGGGCAAAGGTTTCGCCGTATTCCATGTAGCCGCCGGGCAAGCTCCAGGTACCGTTATCGGTGCGATGATTGAGCAAAATCTCCCGCTTGTCGTTCAGCAGCACCCCGGCAGAGCAGTTCAAAATCAAGGGCATGTGACCGACGAGCCCGCGAATGCGTTTGATGTAGCCGTATGTTTCTGGCATAAAGCACCATCCTTTCGCTTTCAGAATACACTAGCCGTCAGGGCGGCACAAGACCGACCAGCCGGCAAAGAAATCGCTTTCGGTTGGCTCGGCTGCAGCTCTCAATTACAGAAAATAGGGCTTAGCACTTTCCTTTCCCTGGAAAAGTTGGCATAATGATGGGGTGTCAAGACATCATAGACAGCATGGGAGGAAAACAGAATGAAAAAACGCACAAGCCGCTGGCTGGCGTTCACTTTGGGGTTATTGTTGACAGTGGGGCTCGCTGGCTGCGGGGGTAAGCAGCAGGCGAAAGCCGACACGCCAGTGAAAATTACGTACTGGCATCGCATGACCGGCTCTTGGGACAAGGCCCAGCAAAAGCTGATTGATGAATTCAATCAATCGCAAAAAGACTACAAGGTCGTGGCCACCTCGCAAGGCAGCTATGACGCCTTGCAGCAAAAATTGATGGCCGCAGCGAAGTCCAAAACGCTGCCGGTGATGGCCCAGGCGCCATACACCAACATCGGTGACTATGTGAAAAATGACTTTCTGATTCCGTGGGATAGTCAGATGTTAGACGGGGCTAACAAGCTTTCGGCGAGCGCCAAGGCTGACATTTTCCCTAGCTTCCTCGCCGCCGGCAAATATGAAGGTAAATACTACGGCTTGCCATACTCGGTTTCTACCCAGGTGCTGTTCTATAATCAGGACCTCATGACCAAATACAACCTGACCTTGCCGAAAACATGGGCGGATCTGCAGGCCATGGGGCCGAAGCTTAAAGCCGCCGGCCTGGGCGTGATTGCCACGGATCAGTCCTACGATGTGCAGCTGGAAGGGATGGCGAAGCAAGCCGGCCACCAGCTGATTACACCAGCGAAAAAGGCCAACTTGAATGCACCAACGACGCTGCAGGCTGTCGATACCATTTTGAACATGCGCAAAGATGGCTACCTGGTGACCGCTGGGAACGATTATTACTTCGACGTGGCTTTCACTCAGGGCAAAACCGTGTTTGGGATTGGTAGCTCCAGCTCCATCGGCTCGGTGCAAAGCGAAGCCCCAAAGAGCATGCACTGGGGCACTGCCATCATCCCAAGCTTCGCCAACGGATCCACCGCGGCGCCGCTGAACGGCAATGATAACGTGCTGTTCAAAGGGGTGACCAAACAGCAGCAAGCCGGCGCCTGGGCCTTCCAGAAGTTCTTGCTGAAAAAGGCCAACACCGCTCAGTGGGCCATTAAGTCCGGGTATGTGCCGGTGACCAAGAGCGGGCTGGCGTCTGCGGCCTATCAAAAGTACCTGAAGGCCAATCCGACCTTCAAGGCCGCCGGGGAAGCGGCAGATGATGCCTTTGCCTCAACCGTGTTTGCCGGTTACGGCGACTATCGCAACGACCTGATGGACACGGTGGATGTCACGGTGACGAAAGGGACGGCAGGGAAAAACGCCTTTGATGCGTTGCAGCAACAGACGGAGAAGATTTTAAAAGCTAACTAAGTGGTTTCACGTGAAACATTTTTAAGCTGACAAACGTTGATTTGTCGGCTTTTTATTTTACTCTGGCACAAACTCGGCACACTCTGAACAAGTTTCATTCTGACGGCACTGTGACCAATCCTTCCAGTCGCTTAGAAGCCTCAATATCACTCTTGGGGTAGAGGTGACCGTAAATCTCTAAAGTCGTTCGCACATCCTTGTGGCCAAGGCGATCTCGAATCACTAACGGGTTCTCCCCAAGGCTGATTAGCAGCGAGGCGTGTGAGTGCCGCAATGCGTGGGCGGTTACGGTTGGCACTTTGGCCAAATCGCCGTAGTCATGAACAATATTATTGATGTAGGTACTGTTTAACGGCGCGCCGTCTTGGGATAAAACAAACTCCGAGCGGGTCATCAATCGTTGATCTTCGTACCACTCTTCCAAGTAGTCAATCGTTTGCTGGTCAATGCTGATGACCCGCATACTTTGTCTGTTCTTGGTACTACCGAGCTTGTAGTTGTTAACAGATTTGTAGAGTAACGACTTGTTAATGTCGATTGTACCGGCCTTTATATCAACGTCTTTCCAAGTTAATGCTTTAGCTTCACCGGAACGCATACCGGTCATAAACAAGACCCATAAAATGATGAAGTCAAATCGGTGCGTGTAGGTATCTTTGCTGGTTTGCTCAATTACCTTTTGGAATTGGTCCTTAGTCCAGAATTCAACCTTATCTTGGCTACGCTTGACGTTGCCGACAATCTTGGCCGGATTCTCCTTCATTAAGCTCATTAAGATAGCCCGCTCGAATATTTTACCCAACATGGTATGCGCAACACGCGTTGTTCCATTGGCATGGTCTTCAAGATAGCCAAGTTGCCATTTCTGGACGTCAAAGGCTGTTATCTTGTTAAGTTTCATGGAATCAAACTGATTGAATGAACGCTCTACCATGCCTTTACGATGTTCATAGGTCTGCTCTTGTACCGTGAATTTGTACCACGGGAAGAAGTACTTGTCACAGAACTCCTTGAACGTGATTGGTGAATTGAACTGCTCGTCCTCAACTTGGGCAACCAGCTTTCGATAGGCTTCCTTCGCGAGCGTTTTGGTTTTGAAACCAGAACAACGCTTCTGACGGCGCTTACCGGTTCGCTTATCAAAACCGAGACTGGCACGGAAGTAGAATGTGCCGTCTGCGGCCTTCTTGATCAGGTCACTTTCTTTAGTCATTTTTAGTACGCTCCTTTGTTTGGCTTGGGAGCGTGTCTCTCTGTGCTTCAAATAATGGACATCCAAGAATCGCTTCGATTGCGTAGGCAGGGACGCGACGCCTGCCTCGAATTGCGTAATAGTTCAGTCCTTGTTCAACGAGATTGGCCTTAGCCATTCGCAGTAACTGTGCCGCCTCATAATCGCTGAATCCCTGTTCTACCAAGTCTTGACGACTGACGAACAACGGTGACTGTGCCGGTAAGGCCATCCTCTCACCTCCTCATTGTGTTGTGGTCTTATCTTGATGGTGCTATTCTGTTTTCAAGGAACTAACATCCAAGAGCGTAAAACAAACACTTTGGATTTAAGATTAGTGTACCATCCGCACTGTTAGCTGTAAACATTTATTAGATTTACATCAAACATTAAATATGCTTAAATATTCCATAAAGAGTTACATTATCGACGAACCCCACGTACCACAACGAAAGAGGTGCCAACATGGCAATCGATTCAGACAAAAAGACCACGAAAAAGAAGCGTCAACCCATCACTGGTGTTCAGCTAAAGCTCACAACGGGGCAGATCATCGGTCAAAATATTCGCCGACTGCGTAAGGCTAATGGTTACACCCAGAAACAATTTGCCGAGAAACTTGAGACGATTGAGCAAACTGTCTCTAAAATCGAACGCGGGGTCTTTAGCCCGTCCACAGACAGTCTGATGAATATCTGCACGATCTTCGGAGTAACGCCTAACGACCTCATGCTGGATACCAATAAACTTCAAGCTGTGAATGCGCAGGTCATTGACCAGCAAGCAGATTCTTTTACGGCACTGACCGAGCACATGACCAAGATCCAACAGCTATTTGCACAAGCTGATAAAGCGCACGACGCAGGTGCCGACGGGGACGAGCGGGCAATAATCCAACGCATCATTGATCTGTATACGCCACGCATTGATGACTTGCGTCGGGTTGCCGAATGGCTCAATGACAATTACTCCACAGAAAGTATGCGGAAGATTGAAGCCGAGTTGCGCGCTAACTTAATGAACGAGGAGTAACGCTATGTTAAGACCAGATGAGCAACGGAAAGCCGCCAGTGCGTTTGTTGAGCGATGGCAAGATCGTGGTAACGAACGGCAGGATAGTCAGACGTTCTGGCTGGACTTGTTGGAGAACGTATATGGCATCGATCAGCCCGGAGAATATATCAGTTTTGAAGATCAAGTCCACCTTGACCACACTAGTTTTATTGATGGCTATATTACCGCAACTAATGTGATGATCGAGCAAAAAGGTCGCACGAAGGACTTACGCAAAGGCATCAAACAGTCCGACGGCACCTTCCTCACGCCATTTTAACAAGCGCAACGTTATGTGATGAATCTACCGTACTCACAGCGCCCCCGCTGGATCATGACCTGTAACTTCACCGAGTTCTATGTCTATGATATGGAACGTCCAGGTGGCGATCCTGCTGTCATCGCACTGACCGACTTACCAGAAGAATGCTACCGCTTAGACTTCTTGGTTGACCAAGCGAACCCGCATCTCGAAAAGGAAATGCAGGTGTCCATGCAGGCAGGCGAGCTAGTCGGACAAATCTATGACGAGTTGCTTAAGCAATACCGCGATCCGAACTCTGATGACACCCAACGCGCAATCAACCAGCTATCGGTGCGACTTGTGTTCTGTTTGTATGCCGAAGATGCCGGCATCTTTGGTCGGCACGGAATGTTCCATGATTACTTGACCGACTTCGATACCCGCTTCTTACGCAATGCGGTGATCGACCTGTTTCGGGTACTCGATACACCAATCGGCATGCGCGACCCTTATCTTGATGAAAAATTAGCCGAATTTCCGTATGTTAATGGCGGTATGTTTGCCGACGAAGACATTGAGATTCCGCAGTTTACTGACGAGTTACGGGCGCTCTTGCTTGAACACGCCAGCGCGGATTTTGACTGGTCGCAAATCAGCCCTACTATTTTCGGAGCGGTATTTGAAAGCACTTTGAATCCCGAAACCCGGCGCCAAGGTGGGATGCACTACACGTCCATTGAGAACATCCACAAGCTGATTGACCCACTGTTCTTAAATGAGTTGCGGACAGAACTTGAAGACATCAAGAAGCTTAAGCAACCCGCGACGGTCAAACGGCGTGCAGCGGCGTTTCAGGATAAACTTGCGGGGCTGACCTTCCTCGATCCAGCCTGTGGTTCAGGGAACTTCTTGACCGAAACCTATTTGTCTTTGCGTAAGCTGGAAAACGACGCCATTCGGTTGATTTACGGCGACCAGAACATGCTGGCGTTGGAAAAGCAGATCATCAAGGTCTCGATCCAGCAGTTCTACGGCTTTGAGATCAATGACTTCGCTGTTTCGGTCGGGAAGACGGCGCTGTGGATCGCCGAATCGCAAATGATGGAAGAGACCAAATCCATCGTTTATACCAATATCGACTTTTTGCCGCTGAAGACCTACACCAACATCACAGAAGGCAATGCCTTACGGTTTAGCTGGTCAGAGCTGGTGCCAGCGAACCAACTCAACTACATCATTGGCAATCCACCTTTCAACGGTGCGCGGCTGATGAGCAAAACGCAAAAATCCGATCTTGAGCAGGTTGATTCTCAAGTGGCAGGAATCGGTAATCTCGACTATGTGGCCGGTTGGTATCTCAAAGCCGCGCAACTGATGCAAGGACATACCATTCGTGCCGCGTTCGTCTCAACCAACTCGATTACGCAAGGAGAACAGGTAGCCTTGCTGTGGCGCCCAATGTTCGAGCGCTATCACATGCATATTGACTACGCCTATCGGACGTTCAAGTGGACTAGCGAAGCCAAGGAAAAGGCCGCTGTCTTTTGCGTCATTGTTGGCTTTAGTCAGGTCGGCGACACACAGAAGGTCATCTACACGAGCAGTGGTCAACCAGAACTGGTTAAGCATATCAATCCATATCTGGTTGATGCCAAGGATGCTTTTATTGAAAGTCGTCGAATACCAATCTGTGACGTCCCAGCGATTGGTATTGGCAATAAGCCGATTGATGATGGCAACTACCTTTTCGAGGAAGCCGAGATGGAAGCGTTTATTAAAGCCGAGCCCGCCTCAAAGCCGTACTTCAAGCCATGGTATGGCTCGCGTGAGTTCATCAATCGTAAGCCGCGCTACTGTTTATGGGTCGGCGACGCAACGCCTAGCGAGTTGCGCAAGATGCCACAAGTACTGGAACGGATTCAAAGGGTCCAGGAGTTCCGCCTAGCAAGTAAAAGCCCTGGTACGCGCAAGTTGGCAGAACGGCCAACCCATTTTCATGTTGAGAATATGCCGAAAAGTAACTTCTTGGTTATTCCACGACATAGCACCGAGCAACGGCGTTACATTCCGATTGGCTTCATGGGCTCCGAAAATCTGGTGGGCGATGCAGTTTTGCTGATACCAGATGCAGATTTATTTCAATTTGGCGTGCTAACCTCAAACATCCACATGGCATGGATGCGTACTGTTGCAGGACGGATCAAAGGGGATTACCGCTATTCAGCTAAAGTTGTTTACAATAACTTTCCGTGGCCTCACGTTACCGCTGACCAACAAGTGAAGATTGCTGAAACTGCTCGACAGATATTGGACGCACGAGCGCTTTACCCCGATAGTTCCTACGCTGATCTGTATGATGAGCGGACGATGCCGAGCGAGTTACGCAAGGCGCACCAGAACAACGATCGTGCAGTTATGCGCGCATACGGTATGGACGTAGCGACCACAACCGAAAGCGACAGTGTGGCGAAGCTCTTCACGCTGTACGCGCACCTAGCCAAGTAGTTAATAACGAAGACGGCGAAGCGTCGAATGCAGGCTTGTCCTGCTATCAACGTTTCGCCGTCTTTTTGGGGGACGGATTTACAATTCAAGTGTAACAAATTAGCCAAATAGAAAAGACTCACAGCCTGAGTCCTTGTAAAATGAAATCACCACAAGATCACATACAAGGAGAACTAGGCTATGAGTCCGTACAAACATCTTACCCTAAAAGAACGTGAAACGATACTGCTTGGGATCAATAGTGGTTGGACACAAGAGCTGATTGCCAAGAAGATTGGTCGCTCCAAGAGCACTATCAGCCGCGAAATTTCGCGTAATGGCGGCTGGGACAACTACTCCGTGGCCAATGCACACACTCGCTACCAAAAGATACGTCAAAGCTGCCGTCGTCATCGTATTCTCGATCGGGCTGAGGTTCGTGAGCGTGTGGTGACGTACATTACACAGCTTCACTGGTCCCCTGAACAAATTGCCGGTCGCTTACGTCGTGAGAATAGTTCGATTCAAATCAGCTATCCAACCATTTATCGCGGTATCTATCGTGATAATCTCGGGGTGCCACTAAAAAATCACGGTGCACGTGGTCTTCCGAGACAGCTCCGTCACCGCGGAAAAACCCGCAAGGTTAAAGGTACTATTCATAAGCGACGAGGCCGCTTCAATGACGTCCCTTCAATCCATGAGCGACCAATTTCTGCCGAGAAGCGTAGCCGGTTTGGTCACTGGGAAGGCGATACGGTTCGTGGAAAGATCGGCCACTCTGCGTTGGTTACGCTCGTTGACCGACGATCTCGTTTTCTACTTTCTAAGCGCGTTATGAAGGTAAACGCTGATAACGTTAAGGCGGTAATGGTGGGGCTGTTAAGCACGCAGCCGGGCAACCGAGTGAGAACCCTCACGCCAGACCGCGGAACCGAGTTCGCGCGCTACAAAGAACTGGCACGAGATCTTAATACCAAGGTGTTTTTCCCGGACCCGCATGCGCCACAACAACGTGGCACTAACGAGAATACAAACGGGCTAATTCGCGAATACTTTCCGAAGAACACTGACTTAGATCTACAGACTGACGAGGACATTCAGGCATTCGTTGAACAACTGAATAACAGGCCCCGCAAGACCTTAGGCTGGAAGACCCCATCAGAAGTCTTCCTGGGTAAAAAGTTGCACTTGAGTTGACAATTCGTCACAACAAGAGCATACAACAACGACAAAGCGCAGTGCAACAATAATCTATACGTTTTCAAGCTCGAAGTGTAAATTTACACACCGAGCATAATCCCTTCTTCTATAAAAAAGGCACCGCAGACACTGAAAAAGTGTACATTTACACATTTTTGGAGAGGATCCCATAATGTATGGAATTTAGGCGCCATCAATGTGTAAATGTGTAAATATTCATTGACTGTCTTCTCCGTGCAGGGTATACTGAAGCAGTAGATAAGTGTAAACTTACACACTTACACACTTACACATTTACACAGGAGGGAAAAGAAATGAAGAAGGTGAAACTGCGACGGCCTCTGACCATCACCATTGCGAATAGCAAAGGCGGCGTTGGTAAAACAACGATTACTCGTTACCTACCTTATGCGTTGGCTGAGCGTGGGTATAGGACGCTCGTGATTGATGCAGACCCTCAATCGAACCTAACTAAAACTATGGGGATCACGAAACAGTTAAATGCACCGGATGAGATCTTTACCATAGACAAATCAATGATGGCAGCTGTTCAGGACGGCAGCCTTGGTGAAGCAGTTCTGAATGTCATGCCGAACCTGGATGAGATTCCATCAGCAATTGATTTCAAGAGTTTTCCTACCTATCTTTCAAAGCTCTATGGAGTTGCGGACGAGACTGATTCAAATTACTTTGAGGTGGAAAATCGGAAAATCAGAGTGCTGCGAGATCTAATCGCCCCTCTCAAGCCGGACTATGCCTTCATCTTCATTGACACGCCGCCAACTGATTCTCAATATGTTAGGAATGCAACGATGGCTAGTGACTACGTTGTTATTGCGTTCCAGACTCAATCTGACAGTCTTGACGGGGCGATTCAGTTTATCAATGAAGAATTGTCCGATCTGGTCAATAACTTTGGTGCAGACACAGACGTTCTTGGTATTTTGCCAAATCAAGTATCGAGTGGTGGTGCCATTGACCAGGTGGTTATCAGTGATGCGATTGAAAAGTTTGGTAGGCAGAATATGTTTGAACACATTATCCCATTTGCCAAAAGAATCCAGTCGGCCCCCCGTAGCGGTATTACGCGGAAGGGTTACTGGAATGCTCGGCTATTTCATGACGTGATTGACCCATTAACAGATGACTTGTTTAAACGTCTGGAAATGGTTGGAGAGGTTGAAAATGACGACGAATAAAAACGAGATTGGGTTCTTCAACAAAGACAAGAAGAAGCACAGCAGTGACATTGAATACAAACCGACAATGCCAGTTAAGAAGACATACATTGGCACGGGTGAAGCACCCAAAGCCGCACCCGCAACCAGACAGTCGTCGGCGAAGAAGACTGCCAAAATGATAAATGATGAACGCAAGACGCTCAGACTTCCAGCACAGCAATATTACGAGTTACAGGCATTGTTGGAAATTTCTCCCTCCAATCGCTACGTTTATGAGTTAATAGCTGAGCTAGTTGATGGCGCGGTCAGAAGTATGTCTCAGAGTAGCTCGGACGACTTCCGCGCTTACCAAGCTGCCTTGGAGCGCATTAAGATGACGGATCAGAGAAAGCGAAAATAGTGTAAATATGCAATAGTGTAAACTTACACATTTACACTATATGGGAAAAGCCTGCTTTAGAACGGCATCCATCCCGTGTACATTTACACATTTACACCATGAAAGTTGTGTAAATTTTAGTATCCCGCAACTCTGCGAGATCGGCAGCGACAGCGTCTCTTAGTGCTAAGGTGATACCAGTTAAGCAGCATATTATACTATCAGGGTCGGGTGGGGACTGATTAGCTCATACCCATAGCACCCTGAGGGTAAGTCGACTGCTGCGTCGTTGCAACGAGAGACCCTGAGAGGTTAACACATACGCAAGCAACATAGAAATTGTGTACATTTACACGTTTACACAAACGGGTGTTTGATGGCATTACTATGCCGTTTATCCGTGTACATTTACACTAGTGTAAATGTACACGTGCGTAATGCGTACGCGATAGAACGCTGATTCCGTCTGTCAACGCCGAATAAGTATCTTAGTACCAAAGTACCAAAGTACCAAAGTACCAAAGTACCAAAGTACCAAAGTACCAAAGTACCAAAGTACCAAAGTACCAAAGTACCAAAGTACCAAAGTACCAAAGTACCAAAGTACCAAAGTACCGTGGTACTACTGGTTGCTTTAAAAACGAATTATACTATGTGATGTTCGCATCACTCAGCTGCAATGATGAAGTTAGCCTGTATGTGTGAATCCCAGGGAGCGGCTGCTGCTCACCTGGCTAGGGGGAAAAACATGTCAGTAACAAAGAATGATTTGTATGCAGCCTATGCAAAGCACACCAAAGACGGGCTAGATGAACTACACGAGCCCGGTAGCGATCCGGATTGTGCCGTGTGCGATCGGATCAACTTGATTTCCTTGCAGCTTGACGGTCATCCTGACGCCACCAGCGCGGTTCAGTTAGACATGGTTGAGAAACCGACGCAAAAGGCGATTCCTACGGTGTGGGAAGTAGAAGAAGATGATGGCTCCGTCAGCATCATCCGTACCGTCACACATCGGCAGGAACAGAGCGCCCTTGTTCGCGGTAAACAGCGTCGGAAGATTAGTTCAAGTGAAGCACGTAGGCTTGGTATCTCAATAGAAGGAACCAAGGCCACAACATTAGACCAGGCAATCAAGCAGATGGGCCGCGCAGGCGGCACCATCGCGACCTGGGGTGAGGTAGAGCTTGCCAAGGGCACGGCATTGCGTAAACAAAGCCAGGCCGATCAGTACGTTCAGTTTGATGGCGTTAATCTATCCGCCATTCAGAGGTTTGCGGACCCAGCAAACGCGCACTTCACGAAAAAGCATGACAAGATTCAGGTTGATGCTTTTGCTGGCAGCAAGCAGCCCAGCTTCTCTTTGGAGGTTGGCGACATCCTGATTAGGCTCGCCACCGGCCGCCTCCTGGCCTTGCCACAGCAGGATTTTGAAGCGCTTTACGATTATGACAGCCAGACTGGATGGACGCTCGCTTAACAGCGTCAAAGGAGGAATGGATGGCAAAAAAGATACAGATTAGGCGACGGGACATGCAGGTGCCAGGGCAACCGCACAGGAAGGCACCGATGCCGGTAGAGCCGAAACCCAAAAAGCCGAAGATCTCGGAGCGAGAGGTAGAACTGAAGCGGCAGCGGACGGCGTTGAATCGCGTAAAGCGTGAGCTGCGAGGACTAGTAGTCGCAGCGCCAAAGGACAAGAACCCGCAGCGTTACGCGGTACTGAAGCAGAATACCACTATCGCGATTGCCTACTTCCTTGCCGACGACGGCTCATTGAACCCACACACCTACAAGTGGCTGGTTCCGGAAAGGATTGACCTATCTGGTGCATGCTTCGGCCAGATTATCAAGGTGCCAGGGCGAGAGGGTGAGCCGCAGTCGGCACTCTACGCATACAGTCACGTCGGACAACAGCGCCGCTATCGCAGCGGCAAGGTGGAACCATCGGCCGAAATGCTGACACTAACAGACGAGATGGCCACGCCAGCACAGATCAAGGCGATGGGTCACCGGGTGACAGAGCTGGGCGATAAAATTGCGGCTCACCGCAAGGAGTACGAAGGACACCGGAAGCTTACACGAGCCGTCGCCCAGAAGCGCAACAGGCTACGGAGAAAAGCTGGAAAACTGAGCGAGAAGGTCAAAGACCTACAATAGGAAACGGAGGATGGGGACATGGAAGGCACAACGCAACTAACGAATTGGATCAGCCGGGCACTGGACGTTGTGCTCGATAATCTACTGCGCATCTTGAATGCTCTTTGGTACTTGATCATAGCCCCATTTCAATATGTCTTTTCGCACGCCTTAAAGCCCATGTTCAGTTATATCCTGCACGCAATTTTTGGCAACAGTCTACGGGCGTGGCTATGTTTCTAGGAGTCCTGGTAGCATTTTGGGCGTTGTACGAGTGGCCGGTAGTTGTGGGCGGCCAAGCACACGATTCTTCAGGCGGCTGCAATAGTGACGAAACATATCGTGACATTAAGTAGCGTTCCCTTGTAGCACTGCAGTTAGCTGATGTGTTAGAAGGTTACTTACTGCGGAAGCTTGGCTCTAATGGCAGTGTGTCAGTGGGATCCGCGGCAAGTTTGGACCAAGCGGTTCGAACTATCAAGTTGGCAACCGAGGCTGCTGGGTTTAGGCTAGAAACGTTAGACAACCAGTCGGTGCACTTTGATGTAATTCGCCAGGCCAAGATTGATATTGGTGAGATTCGCTACAACACGGCTAATCACGTTCCGGAATATTACTATGAAAATACAGTCGCATTTTCAATTGATAGCCCGGTCATGGATTGGGCTTAAGCTCATGCCAGAGTCTGCCCAGGAGTTAACCCTGGTCGCTCAATCTACGGCGATTGGGAATCGCCACATCGCATTGTCCTATAAAGAGGGACATCTCATCCTCACGGAGCTTGACTCAGGAAAGCAGTACCGTGATTTCTTAAGTGTCGAAGACTGCGGTGATGAAGGTGATACCTATGATTATCTCCCTGCCCAGCAAGACTGGATTCATGATTTGGATTTCTCGTCGGCGAAGGCGGTTTTGCGGCATTAAATCGATGCCGTTCAAGTCGTAGTTGCTATTGCGTCTTTTGGACTTATACTGAATAACCAGTTTTTCAGTTGAACACATGGAGCGCCTGTTTGTAGGTTACGTTTAAATGCATTTGTTATACAAGCGGAATAAACGGCAAAAGTTTGGTACAATTAAAATGTGTAACCGTAATAAAAACCACATCAGGGTAGTCAGATAAATTAACATACGGTTAGACGCGGGAAATCGGATTTCAAGCCTTTTTAGACAATTTCAAGAAAGTGGGGTGTTCACAGTATGATGTATAAATTGAGGAGTAGAAACTCCATCAATGAAAGAGGGAAAAACATGGATAAGAGGAAAATTGGACAGCAAATCTTTGCTATAGTTTTAGTGCTTCTGCTGTTCTTACAATCCCCGGCACAAATTGTAGGGGCGGTGACAACTAGCTCTGGCGGTACTAATGATTCCAAGACTGTTCAACTTTTAGAGGCTACCCAAGAAACGCCTGGATCGCGAACAATTGGGCTGAAACTTTCACTAAACAACTCAACGGATGAAATTGTTCAAGAGCAAGTTTCAGTATCCTTATCAGGTGATCAGAAACTGAAAGAGACGAGCAACTCTAATATTCTCGATGCCAGTCAAAAAGTTGTTGGAAAATATACCTATTCGGCCAATAAATTACAGTTAGAGGTTTTAGGTAATGTTTCTGGAACGGCAACGATCCAACTAGGCCTCACAGATACTTCATCCTTAGAAGGATCTATCAATTTCTCAACGGATGGTCAAAACGTTACTGCAAAACTGTCTGATACTACTTCAGCAGCAAAAGCTGATAAACCTTCAGCCAATGTTAGCAGCAAGGATGCTTCTAGTGTTGCTTCGAAGAGCCAAATCGTAAAGACAGTATCTGAGAGTGCTGAGGGCAATGATATCTCACAATATTTGCCAGATGACTCCAAAGGAACAATCATTACCGGAGCAAATATTGAATTCACAGATAGCAAAGGCCATACTGTTGATCCTACACAAGTGACAAAAGATACCAATCTTAATTTTCAATATACGTGGGCAATTCCGGATGAGCTGAAAGACGGATACCAAATTAAAGATGGTGACTATTTCTCATTTAAGTTACCTGAAGGAATTACCTATAAACCAGGTACGGGAACTCTCGGTGACTATGGAACTTATAGCATAGATGCTGATGGCACAGTTAGGTTCGACTTTAACAGCAATGTTGAAAACGTGAACCATATCGAAGGGACATTTGGTTATATTTCTACCATCAGCAGTGATTCATCGTCTGGCAAAGAAGACATTGTCATTGACACGACTACTGGGCCGGTAACGATACCAATTGTTGTTCAGCCATCAGGTGGTAACGACATCGCAAAGACTGGTCAACTAACCGGTGCTAATAAATCGGGAAATAATCCGACCGGAATTACTTGGAATGTTACGATTAATACGAATGGTCAAGAACTCAAAAATGCGGTGATTTCTGATCCGATGCCTAGTGACACTACCGGTAATGTGGCAACAGCCTTAAAGTCGGTGGCCGTCTATCCTTTGACTATCGATTTGAATGGTAACGTGACTAAAACTGGCGACCCGCTTAAGGTTGGTACAGATTACACCGTTGAAAACGGGAAAGTCACACTTATTGGTGCATATGCGGATACCTATCAGGCTTTCAAGATCGAATACACTAGCGACATTGACTCGAGCAATTTGCCTGATGATGGTGGAAAAGTAACCTTTACGAACAAGGCTACCTTAACTAATAACGGCAAAGACTATCCAGCAAGTGCGACTGTCAATGCAAACTACGGTAAACTTTTAAGTAAGAGCTATGATGGTCCGGATAGCAATGGCAGTCAGAAGTACAACTGGCATATTGACTACAATTATGGTGAGAAGGCACTGCCTGCCAACACCAAATTAGTAGATAAGCTTTCTGAAGGTCAAATCTTTCCTACTGACAATAAGCTTTCAATAGTTGATGAGGCTGGTGTGCCTATTAGTGCCGATCAATATGAAGTGACTTACAACACTGATAGAACTGAAATGACTATTGCTTTCCCCAATGGTTTGAACCAAGGAGTCAAAATTTCGTATCAGTCACAAGTAACAGACCCAATTGGTGATAAAGGCCAAAAGATTAGTAACAGGGTAGATAGCAACGGCCAAACCTCTAATTCTGAAAATCATTCAGTCGGACAGCAGGGACTAACTAAGTCCCTCGGTAGCGTTGACTATAATGCTAAGACTGTTACATGGAACTTTGATATCAATATGGCCCGCCAAAATATGAGCAATTGGTCAATGACCGATCCAGTCCCGGATGGACTGACCGTAGACTATGGTTCCTTTGTTTTAAAAGACAAAGATCATAATAAAATTCTCAGTGAAGGAACGGACTATGTGATTAGCAAGCAGGGAAACGGGTTTACCATATCCTTTGCTAATGCTTTAAAAGATCATGCAACAAGTTGGTATACACTAAGTTATAAAACCGCCTTTGAAACAAACAACCTTCCAGATGGGGGAAAGTGGACTAACACTGCTACGGCAACTTGGACTGACAAAGACGGTGGTGATCATACAAACAAGGGGCAGGCAGACTTCACTCCTAAGACTGAGTTTAAAAATGATGGTAGCAAGTCAGGAAGTTACAATGCCGTTTCAAAACAAATTACTTGGACTGTGGTTGCTAACTATAATCAACGTCAACTTAGCAACGCTTCCATCACTGATCCAATCATTGGTGACCAAGACTATGTAGCAGATAGTGCCAAGTTGTATGAGGCTTCTATTAACAAAGATGGCTCATATGTTTTGGGGACACAAGTTGCTTCCGCTAATATTTCCTTTGACAGTGCTAAGA
This sequence comes from Lacticaseibacillus salsurivasis, assembly GCF_036246225.1. NCBI lineage: Bacteria > Bacillati > Bacillota > Bacilli > Lactobacillales > Lactobacillaceae > Lacticaseibacillus > Lacticaseibacillus salsurivasis. The sequence continues at coordinate 4,474 of NZ_BTTP01000006.1, read as the reverse complement.
AACAACTTACTGCGAAATTACCAGACGATAGTTCTAAAGCTTATGTATTGACTTACCAGACTAGCCTCTCTGGTAAGGTCATTGATCAAAAATCGTATGACAATACAGCGACCTATACAAACAACCAAGAGTCCAGTGATTTAACAGCTCAAGTGTCGGTACCTTATAGCGGCAATGTTTTAGATAAGACTGGCGAACAGGATCCAACTAACTCTGCTTATGCGTTATGGACAATATGGGTCAATAAAGCACAGTCAACTTTCAGCAATGCAGTTGTTACCGATGAGCCTTCTGACAATCAGATTATTGATCAGAGTTCTATCGTGATCTATCCAGGGAAGGTAGATCCTAATGGTGAATTTACCGAAGATAAGAGTAATCCATTAGTACTTGGTAAAGATTACTCTTTGGATTTGCAGACCGACAATGAAACTGGTAAGCAAACGATGAAGATTGCCTTTACAAATGAAATCAGTTCGGCTTACTCTGTCCACTATCGCTCCCTGATCAATTCATCACAGATTAATGATACATTAACAAATACAGCATCAATATCAGGCAAGGGCGAAAAGGAAATTGATAACAATACCAGTGGATCGACAGCAGTAGTAAACAACAATGGGTCGGCATCCGGTAAGAACACCAATCTCGTTCTTACCAAGAGTGATGCTGATACCAAAAAGTCAATTGCTGGAGCTTCTTTTGAACTTTGGTCTGATGTTTCTGGACAAAAGGGACAGCTGCTTCGCAAAGGCACAACAGATGCATCCGGCAGTATTACTTGGAAAAATCTTAAATCTGGGAAGTATATTTTAGTTGAATCAAAGGCCCCAGATGGGTATGTAATCTCTACCATTTTGGCCAATGGTAAGGAAATTAACCTTCAGTATAGTGATGCAAACGATGATAATAACGTCTCTATTTCGGAAACTAATCAAAAAGGCAAAGTCACGATTGAGAAGTCTGATGCTGATGGATCAGATCCTTTGGCTGGAGCAGTATTTGATCTTTACAAGAAAGATGGGACTAAGGTTGCTTCAGATCTTAAGACAGATGCAGATGGCACTGTAAGCTACACCGGTCTTAATGCTGGTGAGTATTATGTTGTTGAGACAAAGGCCCCTGCTGGATATAAGCTAGATGCAACACAGCATGCTTTTACTATCGATGGAAACAATATCCAAGTAAAGGTTTCAATAACGGATGAGAAAGCATTGGGAAGCGTTCTTCTAACAAAGACCGATGGTGATACAGGTAAAGCCCTGGCGGGCGCTGTGTTTGATCTTCATAAGAAGGACGGGACGAAGGTTGCTAGTGGATTGACCACCGATGCCAAGGGTCAGATTAAGGTTGATGACCTGAAGCCAGGCGACTACTACTTTGTTGAAACTGCCGCCCCTGCTGGTTATGAACTAAATGACAGTCAGCTGGGCTTCACGGTTGAACTACAAACAACCACCAAGGTCGCGACCGTCTCGGCCACAAATGCCGAAAAGACCGGTTCCGTTGTTCTGAATAAGACGGACGGTGATACAGGTAAAGCCCTGGCGGGCGCCGTGTTCAATCTGTATAAGAAGGACGGGACGAAGGTTGCCAGTGGCTTGACCACAGATGCCAAGGGTCAGATTAAAGTTGATGACCTGAAGCCAGGCGACTACTACTTTGTTGAAACTGCTGCCCCTGCTGGTTATGAATTGAATGACAGCCAGCTGAGCTTCACGGTTGAATTGCAAACAACCACCAAAGTTGCGACCGTTTCAGCTACGAACGCCCAAAAGACCGGTTCCGTTGTCCTGAATAAGACCGACGGTGATACAGGTAAAGCCCTGGCGGGCGCTGTGTTTGATCTTCATAAGAAGGACGGGACGAAGGTTGCTAGTGGATTGACCACCGATGCCAAGGGTCAGATTAAAGTTGATGACCTGAAGCCAGGCGACTACTACTTTGTTGAAACCGCCGCTCCTGCTGGCTATGAATTGAATGATAGTCAGTTGAGCTTCACAGTTGAACTGCAAACAACCACCAAGGTTGCGACCGTTTCCGCCACGAATGCTCAGAAGACAGGTTCCGTTGTATTGAACAAGACCGATAGTGATACTGGTAAGGCTCTTGCCGGTGCAATATTCGATCTGTATAAGAAGGACGGTACTAAGATTGCCAGTGGTTTGACCACAGATGCCAATGGCCAAATTAAAGTTAATGATTTGAAGCCAGGCGACTACTACTTTGTCGAAACTGCCGCCCCTGCTGGCTATGAATTAAATGATAGTCAGTTGAACTTCACAGTTGAACTACAAACAACCACTAAGGTTGCGGCCGTTTCCGCCACGAATGCCGAAAAGACAGGTTCAGTTGTCTTGAATAAGACGGATGGTGATACTGGTAAAGCCCTAGCGGGCGCCGTGTTTGATCTGTTTAAGAAGGACGGCACTAAGGTTGCCAGTGGTTTGACCACAGATGCTCAAGGCCAGATTAAGGTTAATGACCTGAAGCCAGGCGACTACTACTTTGTCGAAATAGCAGCGCCAGTTGGATATAAATTGAGTAACGATAAAGTATCGTTTACAATCAAGCTTCAACTCGGTGATGAATCGGCTGTGGTCGTGGCAAAGAACTTTAAGAAGAGTACACCGCAAAACAACAATAACAATCACGGCCATAACCAAAAGATGCCAAATACAGGAGATGTCACTAATGTTGGCATGACACTGATTGGGATACTTTCGGTTCTTGGATTACTCGTTCATAGCTTTTTCAATCCTTACAGACGAGAACGTAAATAAGTAAGCACCTAATAACTGACCGCATATGAATCCCGCTCCGCGCATTGTACGCTTACCTCATCAAATCTAACTTGGTGAGGTATTTCTGGGAGTTTGTCAACTGGTGTTGAAAGATAGCTTTTATCCTTGGAAGGTTTCTCAGAGATGAGGAGCCTTCGTAAGCACCTAATAACAGACCGGATATGAATGCTAGCTTCTGGGCGATATGATTGCCTCATCAAATATGGTGAGGTGATTTTTATTGGATGAGAAGCCAGAGATTGTTCGCATCAAACTGGAAGAGGATCAACGCCGGCAGACTCAGAACGTGCCGACTAAGGCGTTCCAGGTCAGGATTGGTGACAATAAGACCGTGGTGGTCTATGGCCGGATTCAAGGTTACATTCTTGACGCCCTACTGAAAGCCGTGTTCAACGATGCTCATTGATGTGCGTAGACTAAGCGGCATTTATCTGATCTGTGGCAAGACCGACTTGCGTCGCGGCATCGATGGTTTGGCTGGCGTGATCAAGGAAGAATATCAACTTGACCCATACAGTCGAGCGCTATTTCTATTCTGTGGCACACGCAAGGATCGGTTCAAAGCCCTCTACTGGGCTGGTGATGGATTCATACTGCTCTATAAGCGGATCAAAGACGGCCGACTTCAGTGGCCAACGACCCAAAGTGAGGTGAAAAAGCTACACGCAAAACAACTAGAACGGCTGTTATCGGGCTGGGGACTGGGGTCCACAGTTCGGCCTTACTGTCCACAAAGACAGACGCCGAATTCTGGTAAAGTGTCCACTAAATAAAGCTAGGAAGCCTGTTGTATCAGTGGTACACTCAGCCCATCTTGATGAATTGAGGTCCACGCCGATGGCGAAAACGACTGAAGAATTACTCGAGCAGGCGCTCGAGCAAAATAGCGAACTGACCAAACAGGTTGGGAGTCTGACTGACCAAATTCAGGCCCTGACGGAACAGGTCGCATATTTAACTCGGAAACTCTACGGGTCTCATTCAGAGAAGCTGGTTGATCCGAATCAGCTTTCTCTGTTGGAGGACAGTAGTGTTTTTACGGACCCAGAGCAGACTGGGGAACAAAGCGAAGAAGCAGTCGTAACGTCAACCCAGCGTAAAGCTAAACGGCGCCGCGTTGAAACCATTGATGTCAATCTACCGGTTGAAGAAACGGTTATTGAGCGCGAACGCAGCGTTTGCGAACATGGACATCAGCTAATAAAGGTCGGTAAACACTTTGTTCGCCAGGACGTGCAACACATTCCAGGTAGACTCTATGTTGAGAACATTTATGAAGCGACATACAAGTGCGCTGACTGTGAACAATCCGATGGCGTCTCTCACCTGTATCAAGGCCAGGCGCCGCAGGCGTTGTTTCCTCACAGCGAGGCAACCCCATCATTAGTCGCCGAGGTGCTTCATCAGAAATATACTCTGGGGACCCCACTCTACCGCCAGAAATTGGAGTGGGCGCGTGCTGGCCTGATTGTCAGCGAAACAACGATGGCCAACTGGGTCATTAACGCCGCAGAAATCGTCAGACCAGTTTATGATCTAATGCATGAACATCTCTTATCGCAGCGATTTCTTCAGGGTGATGAAACACCATTCCAAGTGTTAAGAGAACCTGGCAAGTCTGCCAGGAGCAAGTCTTACATCTGGGTCGAGCGCAGTATTCGTCTCGCCGA